>NZ_JAVCWL010000070.1:0-4032 GCF_030846505.1 Massilia pseudoviolaceinigra
TGCCAACCGCACGCTGGGCTACCGGCTGCCTGCCAAGACCGTCAAGGCTGGCGCGGAACTCAAGGGCCGTTTGCAAGGCATTGGCATCCTGCGCGAAACAGGGCATGAGCACTTCAACGGCTCCGTCGTCGTGCCGGTCATCGACATTGGCGGCAATGTCACCGAAGCCTACGCGCGCAAGCTGCGCGACGATCTGCGCACCGGCACGCCGACGCACCTGTATTTGCCGGGGCCGCACCAGGGCGTATGGAACGAGGCAGCGTTGCAGCAGCACGAGGAAATCATCCTGTGCGAGGCGCTGATTGACGCGCTCACGTTCTGGCAGGCGGGCTATCACAACGTCACGGCCAGCTATGGCACGTCCGGTTTTACGCCCGACCATATCGTCGCGTTTCAGCGGCACGGCACCAAGCGCGTCCTGATTGCCTATGATCGCGACGACGCGGGCGACAATGCAGCCGACGCGCTGGCCGAGCAATTGAATGCAATCGGCATCGAGTGTTACCGCATCCAGTTTCCAAAGGGGATGGACGCCAACGAATACGCCTTGAAGGTGACGCCGGCATCGAAAAGCCTTGGCATCCTGATCCGCAAGGCGGCATGGTACGGCAAAGGCATCCCGCCGCAGGCGGCACCCGGCCAGCATGTTGAGACGATGGAGTACGTCGCCGACGCCTGCGCCGAGCCTGCGCCGGTCGTGACGGTCGCACCTGAACCGGCACCTGAACCGGCACCGACACCGGCACCAGATGCGGCCACCATTGCCGCCGCCATTGCGCCGTTGGACGCCGCCAGCTTAGCCGCTTCGCCCTCGGCCGCGCCAGCGGCGTCGTCCATTGACGCCGAAATCAAGGATGACGAAGTGGTGTTCACCTTCGGCGAGCGGCGCTATCGCGTGCGCGGCCTGCCGAAAAACCTGTCGCCCGAAACGCTCAAGATCAACCTGCTCGTGTCCTGCAAGGATGCCTACTTCGTTGATACGCTCGACCTGTACAGCGCGCGCGGCCGTAGCCAGTACCTGCTGTACGCGGCCAAGGAGCTGGCCGTGCGCGACGACCTCATCAAGCACGACCTGGGGCGCATCCTGCTCAAGCTGGAAGCGTTGCAGGACGAGCGCATCAAGTCTTCGACCAAAACAGCGCCGGCCATCCCGACCATGACCGACGCTGAGCGCGATGCCGCCCTGGCACTGCTGCGCGCGCCCGACCTGCTGGACCGGATCGTGGCCGACTTCGACGCCTGCGGGCTGGTTGGCGAGCGCACCAACAAGCTCGTTGGCTACCTGGCCGCAGTCAGCCGCAAGCTCGATAGGCCGCTGGCCATCGTCGTGCAGTCGTCAAGCGCGGCCGGAAAAAGCTCGCTGATGGATGCGGTGCTGGCGATGATTCCGGAGGAAGAGCGCATCAAGTACAGCGCCATGACGGGCCAGAGCCTGTTCTACATGGGCGAGACGAACTTGCAGCACAAGATACTTGCCATCGTTGAAGAGGAAGGCGCGAGCCGGGCCAGCTACGCCTTGAAGCTGCTGCAAAGTGAGGGCGAGTTGATGATTGCCTCGACCGGCAAGGATGCCAACACGGGCAACTTGATTACGCAGGAATACCGCGTCACCGGCCCGGTCATGATCTTCCTGACCACGACAGCCATCGAGATCGACGAAGAGCTGATGAACCGCTGCATCGTCCTCACCGTCGATGAAGGGCGCGAGCAAACCGAGGCGATTCACAGCCTGCAACGCAACCGGCGTATGCTGTCGGGCCTGATGGCGAAACAGGGCAAGGATGCGATCCTGGCCCTGCACCGCAATGCACAGCGCCTGCTACGCCCGCTGGCCGTGGTCAATCCCTACGCCGACCAGCTCACGTTCCTGTCGGACAAAACGCGGACCCGGCGCGATCACGAAAAATACCTGACGCTGATCGACACCATCGCCTTGCTGCACCAACACCAGCGGGCCACCAAGAACACGACGGGCAGCAACGGCGCGGCGCTGGAATACATCGAGGTCACGGCATCCGACATCGAGCAGGCCAACCGGCTCACGCATGAGGTGCTGGGCCGCAGCCTTGACGAGCTTCCGCCGCAGACGCGCCGACTCTTGAGTCTGGTCGATACGCTGGTCGATACGTCGGCCGCAGCGCTGGGAATCCGCCGCACCGAGTATCACTTTAGCCGCAAAGACGTGCGCGAGGCGACCGGCTGGGGAGACACCCAGCTTAAAATCCACCTTGGGCGGCTGGCCGAGCTGGAATACCTGCTGGTGCACCGCGCCGAGCGTGGGCAGGGCTATGTGTATGAAATGCTCTATGACGGCGACGGCAACAACGCACCGCACCTGACCGGCCTGCTCGATGCCGGGGCTTTGGATGACTACGACGGGCGGCGGTCGGGGCACGGTCACGCGCAGTCGGCCCCCGGTCGGCCCGTGGTCGGTGGGTGGTCGGCCCCCGGTCGGGCCGTCAAATCGGCCGCAAAGCCAGTGCTGGCGCGGGTTTCGGCGGAAAACGCGCCATTCGCGTCTGAAAATGCACCTCCTATGGCGAACGGTCACGCGCAGGTCGTACCGATCCTGATCGTACCGACGCGGGCGGGTGAGGCATGAGCGCCGTCAGTGGTTTCTATGCGGGCTTGCTCGATGCTGGTGCATTGGACGCCTACGACGGGCGGTGGTCGGGGCGTGGGCGCTCGCGGTCGGCCCCCGGTCGGCCCCTGGTCGGTGGGTGGTCGGCCCCCGGTCGGGCCGTGAAATCGGCCACAACGCCAGTGCTGGGGCGGGTTACGGCGAAATGCACGCTATTTGCCCCTGAAAACGCACCTCCTATGACGAGCGGCCGCGTGCCGGTCGTAGTCGTAGCAACGTCGGCGGGGGCAGTATGAGGCCGACACGCCCCGGCAAGCTGCCCGGTCCGCTGCACTATGCCGGCGACCCGGAAACCCGTGGGGGCTTCCGCTCCTACCTGATCGAGTTCATTGACTGGACGCAGGCGATGCACTACTCGGCGACGACGCTCAAGAACCGCCGCATCGAAATGGGCTACTTCATCGACTGGTGCGAAGAGCGCAGCGTCACCACGCCGCACGAGGTGACACGGGCGATGCTGGAGCGCTATCGGCAATACATCTTTGCCTACCGGCGCAAAGCCGACTGTGCCCCGCTGTCGCGCCAGACCCAGAGCAAGCGCCTGATCACGGTGCGTATGTTCTTCAAATGGATGGCAAAAAGCCATCACCTGCTGTTCAACCCGGCCAGCGAAATGGAGCTGCCAAAGCAGGAGAATCGCTTGCCGCGCCACGTGCTGACCGTCGCCGAAATTGCCCAGGTACTGAACGCGGCCGACATTGACGACCCGTCGGGCTTCGGCATCCGGGACCGGGCCATGCTGGAAGCGCTGTACAGCACCGGCATGCGCCGCGCCGAGCTGGTCGGCCTTGACCTCAATGACATTGACGCCGAGCGCGGCACGGTGCTGGTGCGGCTAGGCAAAGGCAAGAAGGACCGCATGGTGCCGATCGGCGAGCGGGCCTTGGCCTGGATTGCCCGGTATGTGCAGGAAGTACGCCCGCGCTACCTTGACGACGACAGCGACGCAACGCTGTTCCTGTCGAAACATCACGAACGCGTGAGTGCCAAGCAGATGTCGGGCATTGCCAAAAAAACCATTGACCGCGCCAACCTTGATCGGGTGCAGGCCTCCGGCCCGTTGAATAGCTCCTGCCACCTGTTCCGTCATGCCTGCGCCACGCACATGCTGGAGAACGGTGCGGACATCAGGTTCATCCAGGCGCTGCTGGGGCACGCCGAGCTGACCACCACCGAAGTTTATACACGGGTGGCAATCATGAAGCTCAAGGAAGTGCATGAGGCGACCCATCCGGCGCGATTGCAGGCCCGTGGCGCTGCGCACGGCGGCACGGTAGGGGTAAGCGGTGTCGGCGTGCGCGCCGCGCTCCTGGATGCCCTGGATGTCGAGGCGATGCATCAGCCAGATTGATCAGAGGGATGCCATGACCATCATCGAAGTGGAGTTGCCG
>NZ_JAVCWL010000071.1:0-3685 GCF_030846505.1 Massilia pseudoviolaceinigra
GAAACGCGATAACTTTTCATGTCCGGCAAATCGGCAACATACCTAGCGTGATTACGTTTGATGGTGTTATGGATGACGGAGAAACTGTTCAATTGGTACAACACGCCTCCCAGCTCAGCGTGCTCTTAATCGCCCTACCAGTAAAAATTGCCCAACTCAAAAGAGTAATCGGATTCGTTACCGATTGAGAGCATCTCGCCAACTTCCTCTGGGGCGCGTTCCGTTTGTGGGAACGCATCACAAATGGCGACAGACCGGATGGCGAGGCACTAAAGTGTGAACAATTGATCGAAAAATTGCTGGCTGAAGCCGAATAGGAAAAATATGGCCACGCCCAAAAAAAGATTACGCAATTGAAAGCTATCTCAAGCTGCGAAGGAATCTTCGATCATGACATGTGAAAAAAGCTTACCAGCGGAATTCCAAAGGGATGAGGAAATCAGTCGTCGGATTAACGAGTTTTTTGCTCGCGCCTTCCGGATGCCACCAGATGACTACTACTCACGGCTTACTTTGACGGATATCCTTTCTCTAAAGTCAGCCCTGTCCGACATCAACAACGCGATCACGATGCAACTTACTCTGCACTTCGTTGAGTGGGTAGGGTGCGTCCTGTCTATGGACCTTGTTACAAGGAGGAATTTGCGTGCCGCCGTGCTTGCATCAAAGCCCAGCTCGAATGGCTATGACGTCTGGTGTGAGAAACAGCCCCGCTTCATTGCTGAGGTTAAGTGCAACATCCCGATCAATGGGGGCAATAAGTACGGTGCAGACCAGCGCACGGGCATCTTCAAAGATATTGATGCGCTTTTGAGTGGCAAGACAAAGGGTATGCCTATTACAGAGCCCACCTTAAAATTTATGGTGTTTCTCGATATCCCCGCAGTACGCGAGGCCAACAATCACTTATTGAAGTCTGCTGCGGCGTTGTCAAAAAAACTTGAGCTTCTTGCCGATGGAGAACAGCCCTTTAATGCAAATGTAGTTTATATAGTGCACATACCCGTCGGCAACTTCCAACCGTTACGGCGGAGTTCAACGAGCGTCTACTCCAAACCCTGATTGCGCAAAGTCCTAACTGACGAAGGTTGAGCACAGCGGCTTACCGGACCATGAGCTGCTGGCCGAGGCCGCGCGCGAAGCCGGCAGGGTGGACTTGGTAATGGGAAAGGGTTGGATTACGATTGGCGCCTGGAAGGAGAAAGGCGCTTCGCTGCGGCCTTATTTAAATGTTTCGGGGACACGCCACCCTCGGCTCAGCGTCTGCAAGGGCAGACCGACCTACGGTTCATCTGCTTGGGTGTTAAGATCGACGACGCGTACTGGTCGGGAGCTCTTCCCTTTGTCCATGACGTATTTGGTAGCTGCTACCATATCTCCATCAAGTTCAAAGACAAGCCGTTCTCTGCGCAACAGCAATTTTGCCCAAAGAATAGTGTTGAGAACCGGGTTGCACTTCGCAATTGCGAAAGCCACCACCCCCAGAAGCCGTAGATACTGCCGGCTCCTCATGGCCTGTGACGCAAGGGTAGTCGGCTCCATGCTCACAAGGCCATATTTCCAGCATAATGACGAGGCAATGTGAAGCATAAGGTCTCGCCGGGCTTCTACAATAGCATTCATATTATACAGCCTACCACGCCAGCGTTTCCAGTGGCCGGTAGAATCGTTAAAACCCGGATGTCGGGCATGGGCCCCGCCTCTATAAATCTCAATTTTATTATTGCGCACGATATTCAAAGGAAATACTTGGCGGGAGTCATATGATGCAGAAATACTATCCTCCTGGAATATTAGCTCTTCAAAGGGCTGGTTTGGCAATAGCAGCCTAACTGGCTGTCCAGGTTGAATACCGTATGCTGTGAGAGCATCTTGATACAACAAAATGCCGCATTTTGCTTCGACGCACAAATTTATCTTCTCAACAACGGTTGTGCCAACATTTCGGATCAAAATATATTGCTCTGGATGATCCTCTTTGCTAAACGTGGACTGACAGGCCAACAGATATTCAATATCGGGCGCCATTTCAGTCCAGCGCCTTTGCCAACGACGCACTGCAAGGTAGTGTTCATGGGAATGCTGATAAATTGGCTGGACTGTATAGGCTCCCGCAAAGGCGAGTATTTTGCGGCCCGCCCATAGAAATGGTTTACGTAAGGCCAGAATTGCGCTTATGCCAAGGTCCATATTTTTCCTTAAATGTATGCGAATTGGATAGATAGAGTTAAGCGGCCGCTGATTCTGGTGATGGGATGCAGTAGCCCGAGTGCCAACACGACTGCGGCTCCACAGCATGCCCCAACCTTCATGGAAACCGGGCGCGCCAAAACGATGGCGCCGGCCCCGTGCGTCCTGCGGGCTTCGATCACTTCACTTCGTATTGGTGCAACGTCCAACTGAGCCTCCAAGTGTTTGGAATGGACTGTGGATAGCGGAAACGCTTGGCGAAGGTAGCGTCGCGTTAATGTTTCTCAATTTCATTTTTGGTCAGGGCGTTCCAGAAGTCCCATGAACGCGTGCAGGTTGGAGTTTCCCTTGTGATACATGGGACTGCTCCAAACCATCGCGCGTCATTTATGAAAGGAAATTTATTTTTATATCAATCGTAAAAACATATTAATTGTTACCTTATCGGATGTAAATACCAAATTTAATATTTTTTTGAATGTTCTGCTGTGTTCACATACATATATTTTACCGTTGGCAATTTCATATGTTTTTTGCATAGAATGCGCAATGCGCAATAAATTATGCGCAAAATAGCCATGGCGACAATTGCGCAAAAAGTCGTAAAATTCGCTCCAATTCGATAGTCTGAAAAACTGACTCTTGCGAAAAGGGCCTTCAACTTAAGCGCTTTCAAGGGGACGACATCGGATCGTCTCGCCGTCGGGCGGGCATGACGCACCTGGCAATTCCCCGGCGTCATGTCCGCCAAGGGGCAGGGGCGGCTAATTTATGTTCGCGCGGCGCGCCACCGTCCAGATAGGACGGGGTCCATCACGGAGCACCAAGCATATTGACGCCAGCGCGACACTCGTCCCGCTGGCTTTTTTCATGGCCGCACCGATCACTTCTTCCATCACTGCCTGGACATCAGGCACCAGCCCCCGCGCAGCAATGCGCGCGGGGCTTCTTTTTTTGGCATCCGTCATGGCACCAGCAAGCTCCGTCGAGCAGGGGAGAATAGGGAAAACGGAAAAAATAGCACGCTAAGCGGGGCGATGGGATTCGAAAGCTGAAAGCGCAGGAATGGCAACCGCCCCGGACTAGGATCAGCTTCGAGTCAGATCACGCGTGCTACCCAGGCAATCAACACTGCCGACGGCACCAGCAAAAGCTGCGCGACAAGCGTGCCGGCCAACCGGCTGCCGACCAACCACACGATGGCCTTCCTGAACTGCGTGTCTGTCACTTTACCTTCGATAACGTCGTCAGTCATTCCGGACATATGAGGATCGATAAATATAGCCATCATAATCGTTGCGCCACCGTTGATGATCGAGGAAAGCGTACTCGACGTAACCCTGACCGAGGGATCTAGGACGCCCGCATAGAGGGACGCGAAAACCCCGACGGTCCACAGTGCAGTTGCAGCAACATTGAGTACGGTAATTCGGACCGACACGCCATGGCCTGAACGAATACTACTTATATTCTTTGCGGCAGGAACGCTAGCCAC
>NZ_JAVCWL010000072.1:0-3626 GCF_030846505.1 Massilia pseudoviolaceinigra
ACCTCCTTTTAGTTGCACCGCAACAACAAGATCGATTTCAGCTGCATGATCGGTGCGTCTAACTGGTCTTCCTGGGCAGAAGCGCGTAGTCTTGGACAACCGGATAGGAAGGGCATTGATGCACACAAGTTCGTGGGTAGTGTTGATTCAATCGTTTCCGCCGGTATTTCGGTGTCCCCTCAAACGGAGGTATATCATGCGTTTTGCTTGTGCTTTGGTATTGGCTGGTTTTACCGTCGTCTCTTCTTCGCACGCTGAGACATCGCAAGAAAAGGCGGCAATTTCCTTGGCAGAAAGGGCTGCAAAGCACATTCATGCTGTCGGCATCCCGGTCGCGTGTAAAGATTTTGCCGATCCGACAAAGGGCTACATTGATGGTGAGCTCTACGTATATATCCAAGATCTAAAAGCGAAGATGATCTGCCACCCGACCAATGCGCGCCTGAACGGGAAGGACTTACTCGAGTTGAAAGACGCGGACGACAAGCCGTTTAACAAAGAGATGCTTGAGGTACTGAAACGGGGGCGCAGTGGCTGGGTGTCTTACCGCTGGGTCCATCCCGTCAGCAAGACCATTCAGCCAAAGAAGACTTATGTGATGGCGATTGACGGCGTTATGCTCGGGGTCGGTATTTATACGAAATGATTAATGAACCTCCGGACTGGGGAATGGCGTAGGGGGTTTACTTATCGCTACTGCTGCGGGCTGCTTTGCTGGTTGTCGACCATCGCCAGTGCCCACGCGGCTGAATTCCTGCTCCCTAATCTGCCCCCATTCGCCTACACCGTACGGGGAGTGTCTGCCGGAATCGAAGCGGAGCTTGTTGCCGAAGTGCTGCGGCGCATGCAACGGAACGACAGTGTTACGGTGGTCCCGCTTGCGCGGGCGACTGTCAATGCCCGTGGCAAGCCAAACATACTAACTTTTTTGGGTCGCACTCCTGCCCGCGAGCAGCGATACCTTTGGCTGGTCCCCCTCATAGAAGAGCAATTCCTTTTGTTCACCCGTCGCGATAGTACAGTCGAGATCCACAATCTTGATGTCGCACGCCGGTTGGCAGTTGGTGTCACACGCAATTCGATCGGTGAAGAGTTAGCGCAACGCCTTAACTTCATCTACCTTAAACCTTCACGCGATGAAGAGACAAACGTTCGGAAGCTTATGTCAGGACGGATCGATGCCTGGCTGGGTGGACGGAACGGCGCATTAGAAGCCGCCGCCCATGTCGGGATTCCCCGCGGCGATTTACGAGAAGGTCTTGTGTTGGAGAATTATGTAGTCTGGTTAGCAGCGTCACTGGAGACGCCTCCTGCTGAGGCGAGCCGCTGGCGCGATGCATTTGAAGCGGTACGAGTAGACGGAACGCTGGCGCGAATTTTGCACAAACATAGCTACCTGCCGAGCTCTAAATGATCTGCTTGGGGGGAGCCTCCTTAACACTTGAATCCGATGATAAGTTGCGCTGTATCTACGCCAGCAAAGGTCTGAGAGAGAAGCCGTCTCGTCCATTTTTCATTACATACCAAAGGAATATCATGAATAATATACTAGCGTGTGGTGTGCTTGTAGTAGCCACCAGCTTGACGGTTGCCGCCCCAGTCCTCGCCCAAAGCAACGTTACAGTGTATGGGACGCTCGATGCGGCCATCGACTACAACACAAACGTCGATGCACAGAAGCATAGCCGGGTGTGGATGCCGAATCTGGGTGGGGGGATGATGCCATCACGCTTGGGTTTTCGGGGGACAGAGGACCTCGGCGCTGGATTGAAAGCGATATTTACGGTGGAGACGGGCATTGCGATCGACTCGGGGACGAGCGGGCAGGGCAATCGGCTGTTTGGCCGCCAAGCGTGGGTGGGCGTACGCGGCGACTGGGGCCAAGTCACGTTCGGCCGTAATTACAACATGCTCTTTCACTCGATGGGAGAGGTCGAGATTGTCGGGCCAACGCAATATGGCTTGGGCTCCCTGGACGCTGCAATCCCCAATAGCCGTACCGACAACTCGGTTGCTTACAAGGGTACATTCGACAAAGTTACCGTGGGAACGTCATACAGCCTCGGCCGAGACGTTTCGAACGCCGGGGGCCCTGGCGGTACCAACTGCCCTGGCGAGAGTGCTGCTGACGCGCAGGCATGCCGGGAATGGTCTGTATTGCTTCGCTACGACACCCCAGGCTGGGGCGTGACCAGCGCGTACGATCGTAAGAATGGCGCTACCGGCGCTGCCGCCGGGCTAACTTCAAGTAACCTCAGAGATAACCGATTGCATGTGGCTGGTTATGTCAAACAGGGCGCTTGGCGTCTTGCCACCGGCGTAGTCAGACGCAACAATGAAGGCTCGATGGCAACCCCGCACAGCCATCTAAGCTATCTCAACGGTGCCTTCAAGTTCGCTCCCAACATTACCGTGGACGGTATAGTTGCACGGCTCGATTACAAGCGTAGCGCGAACGATTCAACGTTGGCAATGGTGCGCGCGATTTACGATCTTTCGGCCCGCACTTCTACGTATGTAGCGCTAGGCCATATGAGAAATGGCGGTGGTGCCTCTGTTGCTCTAAGCGCCGGTGGAATCGTTGGGCCTGGCCTGTCTCAAAACGGCGTCATCACTGGAATAAAGCACGCTTTCTGACCAGTGGCCAAAAAAAGGCGATGGTGCCCCACACGCCGTGCTGGCCTGTCTGTAGCGTCATAACGATCCAGAAAGACCGATCAATAATAGATAAAATTTATGGGCGGCATCTTACAACGCAGCTATTGTGAACGGGCTTCAAGAAGCGCGCAAATCTGGGCTTTGCACGCGGTTTTTGTTAAACGGCCAAATGCATTGGGGCGGGGCTGGTCCCACGCTGCCATGGGTGAAAGTTTACTGAACGCCCTCGAAAAGTCCGGGATTTAGCGCCCCGCCGGCCTAGGATTTCAAAGGACGCAACACCAGGGGAAAACTAGGTGATAGGACGAAAGACATCAGGTGCCTTACAACCCCAGTTTCGCAATCGAGTCTCTACGGGCTGGCCCGCACGGCGGCTCCGCGAAAGGCGACATCACCTTATAAGAAGGAGTCTTTATGTCCACCCAACTATCCGTACGTGCACGGCTGCTTACCGGCTTTATGCTAGTCGCAATCCTTGGTGCCGTTGTTGCCGCCATTGGAATCTATAACATGGCAAAGATGAATTCCCAGGCTGAACGCGCGTACTCGGACGATCTGTTGGGCATCTCATATACGAAAGAGGCCACGATCAATCTGTTGTATGCCGCGCGTGCCATGCGCAACCAAATTCTAGCCAGAACGCCGGAAGAGAGCAGTAAGTTCAGCGCTTTTAATGACGCGGCGCGTAAAACCTTGGGGGAAAAAATCGCCCTTGCCCGGCCACTCTTCAGGGCGGAGGCTGCGAAAGCCCTGTTCCGAGATCTGGATGCTGGAATTGTCCAGTACGATGCCGCGCGGGCGCACTTGAGCAAATTGCTCGCCGACACGAGTCCGGAAGGCAAGGCTGCAGCGATTGATTTTGCCTTGGGCCCGTTGGTAAAGCAAGCCACTTTAGTGGACGAAAGTTTGCAGAACATCGCCCAATTGAAAGAAAAGGTGGCCAAAGCATCAGCCGAAGAGTCGGGGCA
>NZ_JAVCWL010000073.1:0-3178 GCF_030846505.1 Massilia pseudoviolaceinigra
AAAAATTGAAGGAGCTCGACTGATGACCGATCTTGACAGCATCACGAAGCTGCAAAGCGCCATGTGCGAGAAATACGGCTCCGATTTTCTCCCGCCCGACCCAGCGCTGAAACTAGGACTCGCACGCCACACCTTGCGGTCGATGCCCATTACGGGCGTACGAATCCGCCGGGACGATGGCACCGACGGGTGGTACATCTACGGTGGCGATTATTCGGACGCGGTTGACTTTTACAGTCCTCTTCATCACTGTCCTCTTTCCGCCGAGCTTCCGATGGTCATTCCTTATCTTGCACTGGCGCCCGGATTCAGGTTTATCATCGACGACGAAGGTTACGAAGACGTATGGTACGAGCCGCACGACGTCTCCGCGTAAAGGCGGCGCTGGCAGTACGCTTATCTGCCGTCCTTCAATGAAGCGCCACGACAAGACCGATTGGCTCTGGTATCAGAGGGCTTCAAGATTTGCTCCGCGCATGCCAACGAGTAGTGCCTTTCCACTCGCATCGACGCGGAATTCGCCGTACTTCGCCGCCTCCCAGCGTTTTCCTTCCCCTTCCTGGAAGTACCAAGCATCGGTCACCAGCGTATGGCCACCGTGACGTGGCGTGAGTTCGATCACGATCTCGCCAAGTGCAAGCGGCGTGCCATCGTGGAGCCGGGTCAGCTCCACAATTCCCTTCTCGTTCACCTTGCCGGCGACCTTCAATCTGGCGCTTCCCGTCTCACCTTCACTCATTTGCGACACCTCCTGCGGCAAATTGAAATTCAGGCGCATGTAATCGCCCTGCATGAGCGAGCGCGGATCGACCGGCGCCAGTTCCACCAGCACCGGGCGGCCGTTGGCAATCAGGGATTCCTTCTGCCAGATCCCAATATTGGCGATGGTTAACACCGCGACCGCCGTCAGCGCAATGCCGATCCGGGCTGCATGCGTTTCCTTCCGCGCAGGAGGCGCGCTGCCGTCACTGACAACGGGTGCGCGGTCGCGAATGGCAAGCCAGGCGATCAAGGCGAACAGCGCGCCGGCGCCGATCAGAATCAACGCCTTGGTCGCCAGCGGATACGCCAGCTGGTAATACAGCGCGCCCATAATCCACGCGGCCGCAGCGCCCGCCGCCGTCGCGATGCCCCAGCGCCCGCTACTCGTACACAATGCGAGAATCATCATCACTGCGCCGAGCGACGGCATCAATACCGCCAGCCCCGTGAATACCGCGGTAGTGAGCGCATACCACGGCGTGTGTAACGCGGGCCAGCGCTTGGCCAGCCAGGCTGCCCCGCCAAGCGTCAGCACCGCCGATGCCAACTGCGCAAAAGACGCCAGCGGCTGCGACAGCGAAGCCATCGTGCTGACGGGACCGCTGTTGATGGTGGCACCGACCAGGAAGGTCATCCCTGTCCAGAACGCAAGGCCCGCAATGATAGTGAGTACCCACCCCGTCGCCAATCTGTCCACCAGCACGCTACGCAGATGTTGTCGCTGGACGAAGTCGGTAACAAGCCAGATTCCCATCGCAGCATGCAGCACCATCCAGAATCCATCGCGATCGCGAGAAGCGGCGAGGATGACGATGGCCGCCATGATGAACGTACAGGAGATCGCCCCCAGCAGAACGCGCAGCCAGTTGCGTGGAATAAGAGTAGCCAGGGCGATTGCCAACAGCGCGACGCCGGCAGAGCCATTGCCAATTGACATGTCGATGTAAAAAGCCGCACTCATGGTTGCCGCGCCGGCGAGCAATGCCGGAATGGCCAGCTGCTCGATGAACAAGGGAAGGGATGCACGGCGCAAGATGGCCACTGCGACGCCGCACATGATGAGCGAAAGCGGATACAGTGCGCGGGTGTCGCGGGCCAGATAATCGCCGCATAGCAGAAAAATGATTCCCATCAGTGGGATAGCCGCCAACCATGCTCCAAACGCCGTCAACAATACGACTGGCCAGGGGCGATGCGCTTCGTGCTGGATAAAGGTGGCTGCGGAAGGGGGAAGAATGCCCGCCGTAATAGCCTCGGCGATAATCTGGTTAAGTGGGCGCTTCATTGCGCAGCTCCATGCAGCGGGCCGCGTTTCGACAACCTGAGAATAATGTTCACCGTCGCGGCAAGCAAGCCGGCGGCGGCAAGGCCAAGCAACAGCAGTTCTGGAATCGACCAGCGCGCATGGTCGGCGAGCAGGAAGTGGGCCAATAGTCCAATCAGCAGAACATTCAGGGCCAGCCCGATGCCGCACAGTGAAAACATATCGAACAAGCGCTGCGACGACAACGCGGCAGCAGTAATGGCCAATACCGTCAAGGCCAGCCAATATTGCGCGGTCACCTTACTATTCGTCAGGCCGGCAATCCCGATCAGTGCGACACTGATGACCGCCAGAGCAACGCTCACACGCATGGAAAGGAGGTCGGCGCCGGTCCATCGCGCGCACAGGGGACTAAGCAGCGCCGAAAGGGCAAGTGCGCCAAGGCATGCTGCCGCCTGATAATTCAGATCGCTGGGTCGGAAGCGCCAACTATGGCCCGTGTTCGCATGCAGCCAGAGCGAGATGGCGCTCATGGCGATCAGCGCCCACGGCGTCCATAGCGCGTCATGGCGTACGGAGAGGCATAGCGGTAGCCCAAGCACCGCCCACAGCGCGAACAGTTGCCAGGGATCCGCGCCCGTCTGGTAGGTCTGTCCAAAGTAAGCGAACAGCGCGCCGATGGCGAGCAGGGCCAGCAGGCCAAGCGGCACGCGCGCGCCTGGCCGCGCGTACGCGCCGATGCACATGACAGCCACCACGCCCTGCAGCAGGATGAAACGGCCCGTGCGGCCAAGCGAATCCCAGTTCGCGGCAATCCAGAAAATGATACCGAGGCCGATCAGCACCGCCGCAATGATCGCCAATCCGGTGCGAAACCGTGACGCCAGGTTCGCTGGCTCATCATCGAGGCCGGAGAGTTTGCGAAGCCGGCGGTGCTGCTCATCGTTCAAGGAATTTGTCGCGGACACTTCTAAAAGCGCGAGGCCGATCTCCATGATTTTCTTTCAATTTTGGAATTACGGCTGAGTTTACCCGGCTTTGTATCAAAAAGGCTTGCCAAGCGATCAGGGCCTTTGCTATAGTTCGCCTCCCCGCTGAAAGGGTTAACGAAATCAAGTAGTTAGCAGACAGTTGGGGGCGCCTTGAAAGAGG
>NZ_JAVCWL010000074.1:0-3086 GCF_030846505.1 Massilia pseudoviolaceinigra
TGTCAGTCCGAACGGATCGCCATTGTCCCAGCGCCAGACGATCTTGTTGTCGAGCGTACGCGTGATCATTCGTGGCGTTCCCAAATGATCCGGATGAATATGGAATACGTTAATCGCCGTGTTTTGGGCAGGTACCGCACCCGTCACTGTCTGCGTCAATACTGCCACTGGCAGGTTGCCCAGGTACACCGTCTCACGGGTCGCCTTGCCGTTGACATAGTTGTACTCACCCACCAACTGTCCTTGCTCATCGTAGACGAATATACCACCGCCGTTAGTCTGAAATACACGCTGTTCCAAGCCATTGAACAACTGGTGGGCCGTGACAGTACCATTCTGGATACGGTATGGCCGAGCCCGTCCGCTATAAGTGACGACGAGCGTGCCATCCGTGGTCAGATTACCGGCATCGTCGTAGGTATTCGTCTTGGCCGGCCCCGGTCCAGTGGTCGCACTCAGCTTGTTACTGAGCGGGTAAATGGTGTTCGTGTAGCCGTTTGCACCGAACCCAGCCTTGATGCGGTTACCGCTGGCATCGTAGGCGTACGTCTGGCTGGTGCCGTTGCCGCTGTAGCTGGTCAGACGGTTCAACTCGTCGTAGCCGAAGGTCTGGTTCAGGCTGGCAGGGCTGGGCAGCGTTCCCGTGCCCGAATGGGTGTATCCCTTGATGCGGCTGGCGGCATCGTAATTGATCGTGCGCACGACCCCGTTTGCCGTTGGGCTTCCCATCGTATAGCTGCTGATCCGGCCATCGAGGTCGTAGGTGCGCACATGCGCATACTGGTTTGCTGGAACGCTACTGCCCCATTTCCAACCAGTGGTTCCGCCAAACGGGGTGTAGGTGATATTGTTCAGCAAAACAATGCTGCTGTCGACGTTCGTGTCGGTACCGGTGGCTTTTACCGGGTTCAGCGTGATGCTGGCAACTTGGCCCACGTGGTTGTAGCCATAGTTAACGCGGTTTCCGCTCGGGTAGGTCACGCTCGCCAGCCGGCCCGCCGCATCGTACCCATAGATAAGCGTATGCGTGTTGTTGTAGCTCCCCAAGCCGGTCGTGGTCTGGGCTTTGATCGCGAGCCGCCCGAATGCGTCATAGGTATACGTCGTATAACCCGATTCATCCGTCATCCGCGTCATTTTGCCAGCCGCAGTTGGCGTCAGCTTCGCATCGCCGTCGTACTCGAACGTGGTGCTGATGGTGCCCGTATAGTCGATCCGGGTCAGGCGGTTTAGCGCATCATAAAAATAGGTATTCGTTTTACCGCGGCCGTCCATGCGCGTCTTCCGGTTGCCGGCGGCATCGTAAGTCGATTTTGTGAGGCCCGTGTCGGGACTTCGCAGCTCGCTGCGGTTACCAAGGCCGTCGACGGCGTAACGCGTCTCCAGGTTGCGCGGATCGGTCACCGTCGCCACTTGGTCCATGCCGTCGTAACCGTACTTGATGGTCGGACGAGCGCCGTTGGTGAGGGGCTGTTCCACCTGCTTTACACGGTCGAGTGGGTCGTAGGTGAGGTTCGTCATCCGTCCCAGCGGATCGGTAATTTCCTTCAGATTGCCAACAAGGTCGTACTTGTAACTGGTGGGCGCTTCCGGCACCGACTGCGCCGATGCCAGAGTGCCGGTAGAGGCACCCAGCAGCGGGGTGTACGTCATAACAACAATTAGTGCGCCGGACGTCAAGCGGCTGAGAATACGGCGGGTCATCGTGCAGCTCCGGTTTGGCTCGTCAGACGGCCGGTTTTGTCGTAGGTACGGGAAATCTGGCGCACAAGGTTGCCTTTGTGGTCGCGCACTTCTTCCTTGATCCTGTTGCCGGTGAGGTCAAGTGTATAAATGATGCTCTCGATGCTCTCGTCACGGCCACTGACGACCGAAGTGAGCCGGTGGGCTGCATCGTAAGTATACTTCGTCACGCTGTTGTCCGGGAACGTGACCGTCTCGATCTGACCTGAAGGCGTGTAGGCGTAGGCGGTCGTCTGTGGAGGCATATGAGTATCTATGCCGCTTGATACGATTTTGGACTTAACCCATCCGCGCTCGGTGTAGTCCAGCTTTATCGTCACGCCGTCAGGCGCGCGAATCGTGTGAACCCGGCCATGGGCGTCATAGCCCCCGTAAGTCGTCGCTTTGCCGACGGCGTTCGTTACCTTGATCAGGTCGCCCGTCGTCGAGTCATAGTCGTACCTAGTGAGATCGACGATGTCGGTACGCGGACCGGTGACGGTTTCCAATTGCCCCTTATTGTATGTATATGCCCATTTTCGGACGCTTCCCGTCAGAGGCGCGTTTATTCCCAGCGCGCCCGTCAGGTCGGTGGTGGCCTGCTCGGTCTTGGCCAGTACATTGCCGGTTTTAACGTCGTACTGGTATTTCGTCATACGCTTGGGTTCGGCGATGGTCTCCGGCAGGCGGAATTCCGCGTGCCATTTGGTTGTGGTTTTACGTGCTGGCGAAGCAAGTGTCTGCGCGGCCAGCAGCGACGTACAATCGGCAGTTGACGCACCTTCGACCCGCGCCGTTTCCAGATTGCGCCCGGCCTCATATTGGAAGCAGCTGTAGTTGCCGTTGAAATCCTTCGTCATGGCGACGTTTCCAATCGCGTCATATTTACGTTCGGCGATGGTGCCGCATTCCACACATGGCTCGTGAATAGTGGTGGTTTTGGCAACTCCAAGCACATAGTCTTTTTGGAAGTAGCTCACCGAGGTCGCCGGCTTTTCTTTCGGCCCCACATAGTGAGTTACTATTGCGACTGGGGGACCACCCCATTCTGGCCGAGGGACATAGGCGATCATGACCTTGTTGGCATCTTCGCCGAGTTGCGACGACGTTGCTCGGCCGGCGCAGTCATACGTCCAGCTGATGTGGCGGTCTTCATTCTCATCGATCAGGCCCGTCATCAGGTTACTGAAAGCCGTCGGACCAAAACCGTTTCCGGTTGTTTCTGAAAAGCGGCTGCATTCCGCACCATCGTTAATTTGGATTTTGTTCGCTTCGTTGTACCAATACGTCTGGCTTTTTCCGTCAGGGTACGTCACCTTGGTCAGATTGTTTGCCTTGCAGGCGACTGTGGATTCATTGCCCGC
>NZ_JAVCWL010000075.1:0-2963 GCF_030846505.1 Massilia pseudoviolaceinigra
TTAGGCGCCATCGCAGTTGTCCGGGGCACGGCCGGCAACCGGCACGCGCTGCAGGGTGCCGTCCATGACAGGCGGCTCTTTCAATTCCAGGCCGGCCGCCTTGATCGCCTTGGCAAACTCGGCATTTCCATCCGTCGCCGGGGCCGGCACAGCGCCAGCGACGGCGTCGCGCGGCGGCTTGGATTGGTTATCTTGTGAAGGCTCGCGTGCATGATCGGCGAAGGGGCGCGCAGTGGCTGCGGGATCGGAGCGTGCCGGGAGGCTTTCCGGCGTGTTTTTGGCATCGGACTTGTCTTGCGCAGGCGCGGCTTGCGGTGCGGGCTTGACCGCGGCTTTTACGGGATTCTTGACAGCATTTTCGTGGTGCTTCACTGTAACGGATGGAGCGGGTCGGTATTGCGCCTGCAGTGCAGAATCGACAGGCTCAACCTGAAGCCTGCCGCTTGGCTCAATTCTGTCAAGAATCTCACGCTCAACTAATTTGGTGTAGACCCATCTATGCTCCGACGAGTCATGGATAACACTCATGTTGGGGTCGGTCGGGATATGAACTTCCTTGATCATTCTGTCGCCGGTCAGTTTGTTCATGAAGGCGGCCGCAATATTGTACGCACGGTGAGACAGGCCGTTCGCTTCATATCCTCCTCCGACATCACTGTGTGCACCTGCAGTCGTTACTCCCAGAAACCGGCCATCTTCGGAGGTACCTTGGCGAATAATTGGACTCGATGGAAACTCTTTACGTAATTCATCATCGGCGTTGATCTGAATCCCGGTAATGACTGAGGGCGGCAGTCGACGGTCATTGCGAGCCGGTACGCCTGTGCCGACAGGATCGTAGAGTACAATTGCTTGTGCAATACTACCTGGCGCCCGCAAGGCTGCCGGTTCTTGCTTCTGCACCCCGCTTTCCAGACCGAGTTTGCTGCGGATGTGACCGACTGTGCGTGAAACGGTCCCTTCTTTGACCGGCGCAGCCTGCTCGGGGCCATCGAGATCTCTGGCACCCGGTATTCCTCGCTCGTGCACTATGCGGGTAAAACCGGCAGCCTGCTCAGCGCCACGGCTGAAACCAACCGAAATGACGCTGATTTTGACGTCCGGATCCTCCTTGATCCATTCCCGGCATTGTGCAGCGTATTTCTCATACATTTCGTCTATGCGCTCATGGTAAGTTCCGCCCGTAATGCCATCGATATTTCCTTTATATCCGGCTTGGGTGCCTGGCCCTTGGAGGTATTGACCCGACACTGAGCTATTGACCACTGCTTCTGCCTCTATCTGCGCTTTCAGCATCCCTATGTTCGTCGCATGCGGGTCTGCAAAGACATTATTGCCCGTCCCGTCGAACATAGCGTAGAACACACGTGCTTTGGGATCGGCGCTATCATACAGTTGGGGCACGTCAAAATCCCTGACCTTATCGGCCACATCCTCATAACGTGCGATTTGCTCCGTCGTTGGTAAGGTGACAGGTACCCCGTCGGCTTTTTTCATTACAACTTCGTTCGTCTGATTAAAAACAAATCACAATGTCCGCGAGTAGACACATGTATATGAAACGTCGTAGTCGACAGTTCTCTTCGCCGGGTCCAAAGGGCTTACGTGCAAGGTCACCGCAATATAGACGTTCACCGTACGATCGTTAAACTCGACGATGACAGTTGGCTCACCGGTCTCAAAAGGTTTTGAGCGTTGAACCCGCTCGGGGTGGTCGTACTGAATCGTGCGATCCGGGACCTCCTTATTGAGATCGATAGTATGGCTCAATTCAGAGCCATCACGCGAGCGCCATGTCATTTCCATCGGTCCCGCGAAGGCTTTATATGAGCCCGATTTAAAGCCTGGAAATCGCTCTTTGTCAGCGGGGGTTTTCTCTCGCGCGACTCTATCTTCAAGCACTTTATGGGGGGAGCCGGCGTAGACGAGCCATACATTGCTAACCCCTCCATAGCAAAGCAGCCCGAAGTCGTGAGTTGAATACTTGAGTAAATCGTCCTGAGACATAATATTTTATCCGTGTGAATATTCTAAATATCGAAGCTGATAAGCTAACATGTTTCTTCTAAGAGACGGTTTAAAAAAACTCAGCGGAAACGAATTCGGTGCAATAACGTTGAGCCAAGCATGAGGTAAATCATGGCGGTGGATACGTCGAGGCGTTGCTCGTAATCGCGAACGAGACGGCGGTAACGCATCAGCCATGCAAATGTGCGCTCGACGACCCAGCGGCGCGGTTGTACTTGAAACCCTGTCTGCCCCTGTAGCCGTCGTGAAGTCGAGATAGGCCGCTTTGTCCAGCCATTCGCATCCTGAACGCACCAGGTAACGCAACGCGTTGATTACCTGGCGAAGCTCTGCCTTGCGGGGGCGGCCGGTTCGAGCTACGCCCGGAAGTAAGGGTTCAACGAGCTTCCACTCCTGGTCGCTAATGTCGGACCGACAGCCCTTACGATCCTTGGGCGTCGATCCCGTATGCCGCGCTCGCTGCTCTGCTGCCCACATGACGTGCTCCTCCCAGAGAAAATCGGTTGGACATCAAAGTTACTTGGGAGTTTTCAAACCCTCTGTTAGGGGTAGTCCGTATCCGTTACTCACCATTACAACGACCGGGAATAGACAAGCTTATAGGTTTTGGCGTGGTCTGGTTCCCGGCTGGCCGGATCGAGAGGACGTACTAGCAAAGTGGCAGCGAAGTAAATGTTTATCGTTCGATCATCGAATTCAACAATGACAACCGGATTTCCCAGGAAGGGTTTTTGGGCGAAGACACGCTCCGGAAATTCATAGCTAACACGGGGATCAGGAGTTTCCTTGTTGAGGTCGACCGTGTGGCTTAACTCGGAACCGTCGCGCGCACGCCACGTCATTTCCATTGGCGAAGCGAATGTTTTAAAGGAACCTGACAGTATGCCAGGTACCAGGGTGGCGTCACTCGGTAATTTGTCCGGGGCGGTCCATGA
>NZ_JAVCWL010000076.1:0-2648 GCF_030846505.1 Massilia pseudoviolaceinigra
ATTGCTTCCCGTCCGGATGGCTGATGGATACCCGGCCTGGAATAGGTTCCTCGCTCCGGAAACCCGAAGAACACTCCAGGGAACCATCCCAGGTAGAGCGCCAGCAAGTGTTGCCATTGGCGTATTGCTTTTCTGGCCTGAGCGATTTGTTATACGAATGGGTCCAACGCACGCCAAACCCACGAACCACACGGGGATCCGGATAGGTAGGCGCACTGTTGTAGATACGGCTGAGCGTCAGGTTACTTGCGCCGTTCGACGCATGGTAATCCGTAATGAGGTGCCACATGTTGCCGGTGGCTGGCTGGATCGGTTCGCCTACGGTCGGTCCAGTCGAACCGACGGTTGGTCCTTTGTCAGGACATCCCAGTCCGATATTTTTCCCATCCGCGTCGTCGTTTGCCTCAGGTTGAATACCGACGCATCTCTCGTGCTGGGCAGAATAACGCTGATTTTGCGCTGCGCGGCATACCCATCGCTCGCGCGTCATAGTAAAAATTCCATCGCCGTATTTCGTGTCCTTGGTGCATACGCCATCCTTCATTATAGAGATGTACGCATCCATCGGCTTGCGTGCCCAGGACCTAGTTCCAGACTCATACATTACTTCTGCCCCGTAGACTGATAACGCGGGCGGCACAAAAGTCACTTTGCAATAGGCGTTCGGGTTTGTGCCTTTCATAAATTTAATCGACCTTTTTATTGCGCTCTCCTCATCCACATCTGGAGCCAACTGTATAAGGAAGTACGTATACGGTCCAAACGTGTCCTGCTCAGTCTTGGGCTCCTCCGCCCGCGCATTGACTGCCACGCACAACAGAACTGCCGTCAGCAACGAGAAAAAAATGCGGTGGGGCGATAACCGCGAAGAAAATCTAAAACCTGCAAACGGAAAACCCATCTCATACCTTTGCGTTTTTGAAAGTTGCAAAATTATCTCATGGCACCGTCAATACATTTATATATTCGGAAATAGTTATTTGTTAACGTTGTAATTTTGCACTACCCTACCCTCAACTGTCGCCGCTGGCCTCTATGGCAGCTTTCGCCATACGCCTAAAATGTCGAGTGTGCCTATGCGTACAGAGTGCCATTGATTTGCCTCGCCACGCTCCTGACATTCCGTCGCTAACTGCAAAACTCAGCCTCACAGCCCACGAAATGCGCCAGCAGGTAGGCGCTGATCATCTGCATGGGCGACCTGTCCGGGCCGTCGACCCGGTGCATCTCCAGGGTCAGCGGCCCGGCGGCGTCGCTCACGGCACCAACCCATTTGCCTCGATAAACGCCTGGCACGCACGCCCTGTTGCCAAGTCCTGCTCCACGGCCAGCGTCAACGCTCTAAAATTTCGCTCAACGCTTTCTGAAACCAGCCGGCCGGGTGGATCGGCGCGGTCGCCGCCGCTGGCGCTTTCGGCTTTGGCGGGGGCGGCAGGTCCGCTACAGATGGCGTGACCGACGCGCACCCGACGAGTAGCAATAACAGCAGCAACAGGAGCAAGTTCTTCATTCTTGGCTTTCGTGATTCCGACATTGATGGTGTGCTGCTGAGTCGAAAGGACGGCGTTGTCCTGCACGCGCGCGACGACGGCGCCCAGGTCGCGCGCGGCCCGGTCGCTGACAGCGGCGTCGTAGCCGGCATGCCAAACGTGCGAGCGGTACCCTGCGGCGGCGGCCGCGACAGCGGCTGCCACGGCCAGCGCGGCCCCGATTTTCCAGGCCATCGGAATTGCGGCTAGCGGGATCATTGGGCGGCCACGCACTGCGCATGCGAGCGCTGGCGATCCGTCCACACCCCAGCGCAGCGCCGGGTGCCGGGTGTCGAGCAGTCGTAGCCAGCGGCGAACCGGTACAGCAGGATCGCATCGCAGGCGCCGCGATAGTCGCCGGCATTCAGCCGCTTCACGACGGTGCTGCCGCAAAACGCATTCGAACCGATGTTGTAGGTCAGGTCGACATAGACATCGTATTCCGCCTGGGTCAGCGGCGCGCGCACGCATTGCTTGACCGCACCTTCGTACGCGCCGACGTCGAGCAGTGCCCGCTGCGCTGCCTTGACCGGTGTGGTGCGGTCGCCAGCCTTCACGCCGCCTGTGGTGCCGAATCCAATGGTGGGAACGTCTCCCTTCGTCGGGATGATCACGCCGTCGCTGTAGCCCTCACGTGTGAGGATGCCCACGAACGCTGCGGCGCTCACCACCAGCCCGGCGATGCCCATGCGGACCTTATTTGTCAGTGCCATGGATTTCTTTCTGCGCCAAGAGGCGCGAGACATTTGCGAAAATGGAGATTGCCGCGGCGCCGCCGGCGAACATGCCGTTCGGCACGCCGTCCGGCTTCCAGATGGCCACGGCCACCTCGGCGGCGCCGAATAGTGTCGCGGCGACGTTGAACTTCACGCTCCAGGCTTTGCGCAGGACGGTGCGCCATTCGGGAAGCAGTCTCATTTGCGGCTCGACCGTTCCAGCGCGTCGACACGCATGGCCAGGCCGTCGTTGACACGGCGAAGCTCGTACTGCGCTTCCTTCACCATGTCGAGCCGGCTGTCGCGCTCGTCGACGCGCTTCTCCAACTTCGCCGTATTCATGATGAGCTGGTCGAGCTTATTGGATTGGCCGGCGACGCTCCAGACCATCGCGGCAAGGAAG
>NZ_JAVCWL010000077.1:0-2586 GCF_030846505.1 Massilia pseudoviolaceinigra
TATTCTAGCCGACCGCCTGCGTGATCCGACACGTGCAGGCCGCACGACTTCAATCCAGCACACTTATCGAATATTTCACCCTTCCGCGCGATCCTGCGGAAGGGCAGTCTTGAGCCGTACAAGCGGCGGTGACAAATGAAGAGATCGGAGGGGGTAAACATGGCGACGTTGCGTGAACGGATAGCGGAGGAAATTTCGAGATAAATATGTTCAATCAACAAACTTCCATCAGATCAGTTCAATGTCGTGGTCGAAAACGATATGGACCGAACGCGCTTGCTATGGCTCGTCACGCCCGTTGGCCTGGATGTAATCCATTCGTCTCGACCCTTCAAACTGTTACCACCTTAAGGTTCCAGCCGCTGTTCGGTCTAATGTGCGTCTTGCGGTATCAATGAGATGTGAGGTGTGAGCTTTACGTGCTCGACCCAGGCACCGACGTAATCTGGAGTTTCGCTCTCAGTTTTAAAAAGGATTACGATAAGCGCTATTGCCACCATGTCTTGATGCACTCTTGCATTGCGAAATAATTTCTCTCGCGGATGTGACTTCGGCGGCTGTCATCGACTGATAAAGATAGTTGACACGCTCGACACTTTCTAACGTCTTGTTTTGATCTGCTATGGCTATAGCATAAAGATAGGAGCGTTTTAAATCGGGCAGACCGAATCCGCCATTCTCGTAGTGCTTAGTCATAAAAAGAAAGGCCTCTCTTAGTCCGCTTCCCGCCGCTTCTCGACCGACCTGTTCCGCTTCTGCCCTAAGGTTGTCAACTTGCCCCCGTGTTTTTAGGCGATTCACGAACTCAAGCAGCTTTGCCTCAACCAATAGGTTTTCCGCATATGCAAGTTTGAGTTCGGGTGAGCCGTCTTTTGACGCAGCTCTGAGCAATTTCAAAGGTGCGATTCGATATTCCGCGGGGATACTCCGACAAATTTTTGATGAAAAATTATCCACCGTCGCTTCAATCGAAGCTGGGAGCTTGTAGTATTCTGCTGTAGGAGAGCAGTGACTAGCCAAAGAAAACAACGCTATTCTTTGTACACTCGGAGCATCAGGCTCAAGGCTTTGAAATTGGTCATGACTCGCAGATATCTTCTCAAGGTATTGGTTTACTTCCCCCTCGAAACGCAAACGATCTTTCATCGGCGTCACCAAGACTTCAACTTTGTGGCGCTCACATATATCTATGTTCGAGTTGGGCGTATCTACCGCGCTTATATTTTTTACGATGATGGTCGCTGAAGAAGCAAGAGCATTGTTTGAAGGAGCCGTTTGAACAGGCCACAGGATATCCTGTGTAAAGTATATGACCAAGAATGCCCCGATAACCAAAAACACGATTTTCATATATTTATTTGGGTTTTGAAATCAATTTTCAGAATGGACTTTGATTAGATGAGTAAGTTCTTGCTTCCGGCCTTTTGTTGGCCATCCGCCAATCCTTTCAACCAATACTCCATCCTTAAAAAAATAGAAAGTGGGAGTCTCCCAGAATGCTATTTTCTTCCAGCTTAAAATGTCCGAAGCCAATGACATAGGGAACTCTGGATGTTGCTGGGTCCATAATTGCATTTGCGAAAGATCGAAACCACGATCAATGCGGGTTAGCCACAATGTCTTCCCCGCCAGCAATTGTCGAAGTTCAGAATCAGCTTCTATATCGGACACGGCGTTTTGGGCAAAATGGCATCGCGGTGCGGACATCACGATCACGAAAAGTCCAGGGGGAAATACGAAAGAAACTTGTCTTATTTCGCCTGTTTTAAAGTCAACATTCCATAATTTATTACCTGAGTTACGCTTGGTTTCGCCGCGAACCATGGGTGGCTTTGCAACGTTGGGGGCGGGATATTTTTCGATAAAATTAGCTGCTTGAGAAAATTGCTCAGTCGAAATGTATGCCTCATACATTTTGACAAAATTGCTATTTTTGTGCTCTCCGAGGCGCACAAGAGCATCGAATGCTTCGCGCATGTGGTTAGCAAATCGAGGATCGCCCGAATAAAATTCAGCTATGTCAGCTGCGTCAAATAATTGTTGCAATGATTCCGATTTCCGTGATCCAAGCAGTTTTCGACGCTGGAACTCAGGCAAGAGATGCAAATAGGCATTCGCTATTTTTTGTGCATTTGCTGTGCTCGACGAGGTCGACATCACCGCGCTGCGCTCAACTGACTCTAAACGATCAAATGCGGAGGGGG
This sequence comes from Massilia pseudoviolaceinigra, assembly GCF_030846505.1. Classification (NCBI taxonomy): domain Bacteria; kingdom Pseudomonadati; phylum Pseudomonadota; class Betaproteobacteria; order Burkholderiales; family Oxalobacteraceae; genus Massilia; species Massilia pseudoviolaceinigra. The sequence continues at coordinate 2,205 of NZ_JAVCWL010000077.1, forward strand.
TTGGGGCGGCCTGCGCCCCACCGAAGCTAGAAGCCAAACAGATTAGGAGTAGAAAAAAATGTCGCATTGAAATATTACGGCCCGGCATGCCTGGGCCGCAGTTGTCCTTAATTAGCAGGTTTTGAGACAGATATCGCTGCGGCTCGCCTTACAACTTCCAGGAGCAACACAAGTGTACCCCATGTAATCCTGAGGCACACTTGGACCGGTAGGATACGGCGTTGGGGTAGGTGTTGCCCATACCCCACCACTTCCAGCACCTCCCCCCCCAATACCGCCCCCCCCAAAATCACCACCCCAACTACCCTCGCCACCCTCACCCTCGCCACCTAACTCCTTAGGGAAACGCTGATTTATTCTTCCGGACCTGTTCCGGAAACTA
>NZ_JAVCWL010000078.1:0-2478 GCF_030846505.1 Massilia pseudoviolaceinigra
TGTGCGTTCATGGAAAAATTAGTACGGTCGTTCTATTCATGCGCTAGAATAGATCTCACATAACCAGCAGGAGACAAGATGTTCGAGGAAATGATGGGGACCAAGCCGGTCTCGGAGCGCCAGAAATTCGACGTCGACGCCCTCGACGCCTATCTGCGCGCCCATGTTGAGGGCTATCCCGGCGGCCCGCTGGAAGTGGCGCAGTTCAAGGGCGGGCAGTCCAATCCCACCTTCAAGATCAGCGCCGGCGGCCAGCATTATGTGCTGCGCACCAAGCCCGGCCCGGCCGCCAAGCTGCTCCCATCCGCCCACGCCATCGAGCGCGAATTTCGCGTCATGGATGCCTTGCAAAAGGCCGGCTTTCCCGCCGCCCGCCAGTACGCGCTGTGCACCGACGAGTCGGTTATCGGCCGCGCATTTTACGTGATGGAATTCGTCGATGGCCGCGTGCTGTGGGATCAATCCCTGCCGGGCATGACGCCAGCCGAACGCGGCGCCATTTACGACGAACTGAACCGCGTCATCGCCGCTCTCCACACGGTCGACTACGCCGCCATCGGCCTGGCCGATTACGGCAAACCCGGCAATTATTTCGCGCGCCAGATCGAACGCTGGACGCGCCAGTACCAGGCCTCGGTCACGGAACCGATCGACGCCATGGACCAGCTGATCGCGTGGCTCCCGCACAATATTCCGCCGGGCGACGATACAGCCATCGTGCATGGCGACTTCCGCCTCGACAACATGATCTTCCACCCGACCGAACCGCGCATCCTCGCCGTGCTCGACTGGGAACTGTCGACCCTGGGCCACCCGGCGGCCGATTTTTCCTATCACTGCATGAGCTGGCACATTCCTCCCGGCCAGTTCCGCGGCATCGCTGGTCTCGACCTGGCAGCGCTCGGCATTCCCACCCAGGAAGCCTATATCGCCGCCTACGCGGCGCGCACCGGCAAGACCATCCGCATCGAGGATTTCAATTTTTACCTGGCCTACAATATGTTCCGCCTGGCCGGCATCATGCAAGGCATCATGAAACGCTACGTCGACGGCACCGCGTCCAGCGCGCAAGCCCTCGAAAACGGCAAGGCCGCCCGGCCCATGGCCGAACTGGGCTGGCAGTACGCCCAGCGTGCCATTTCTCTTTCCAAGGAATCCACATGAACTTCGATTACTCCGACCGCTGCAAAGAGTTGCAGGCGCGCCTGCTCGCCTTCATGGACCAGCACGTCTATCCGAACGAGACTGCCTTCAAGCAGGAAGTCGACCGCAACGGCACGCACAAGGGCAACCGCTGGATTCCGACCGAGCTGATCGAGCGGCTCAAGCCGCTGGCGCGCGAGCAGGGCTTGTGGAACCTGTTCCTGCCGAAATCGGTGCGCGCGCCGGAGGGCTTGTCGAACCTCGATTACGCGCCGCTGTGCGAGATCATGGGCCGGGTCGGCTGGGCGCCGGAAGTGTTCAATTGCGCCGCGCCCGACACCGGCAATATGGAAACCATCGAGCGCTACGGCAGCGAGGAACACAAGCGCACCTGGCTCGAACCGCTGCTGCGCGGCGAGATCCGCTCGGCCTTTGCCATGACGGAGCCGGCCGTGGCCTCGTCCGACGCGACCAATATCGAAACGCGCATCGCGCGCGACGGCGGCGACTACGTCATCAACGGACGCAAGTGGTGGATTTCGGGCGCGGGCGATCCGCGCTGCAAGATTTTCATCGTCATGGGCAAGACCGATCCGGAAGCGGCGCGCCATGCCCAGCAATCGATGATCCTGATGCCGGCCGACACGCCCGGCATCACCATCGTCCGTCCGCTGCCCGTGTTCGGTTACGACGACGCTCCGCACGGCCACTGCGAAATCCTGTTCGAGAACGTGCGCGTGCCGGCCTCCAGCCTGCTGCTGGGCGAGGGCCGCGGTTTCGAGATCGCCCAGGGCCGCCTGGGACCCGGCCGCATCCACCATTGCATGCGCGCCATCGGCGTGGCCGAGCGCGCGCTGGAACTGATGTGCCTGCGTCTGAACAGCCGCGTTGCCTTTGGCAAAAAGATTTCCGACCAGGGTGTGTGGCGCGAGCGCATCGCCGAGTCGCGCATCCAGATCGACACTGCGCGCCTGCTGACGCTCAAGACCGCGGCGCTGATGGATACGGTGGGCAACAAGCATGCCCAGGCCGAGATCGCCATGATCAAGGTGCTGGCGCCGAATGTGGCGCAGCAGGTGCTGGACTGGGCGATCCAGGCGCATGGCGCGGCCGGGGTGTCGGATGAGTTTCCGCTGGCCTACCAATGGGCCGGCAACCGCACGCTGCGCCTGGCCGACGGTCCGGACGAAGTGCACCGCAACGCCATCGCCAAGATTGAACTGGCCAAGCACATCAAGCTGGGCGAAGACCTGTCGCTGCCGATCACCCGTGCCTGACCTGCCTTGATCCTTCCGGCAATGTTTCTTAACTGGGGTCCGAGCTCTGACTAGCAAT
>NZ_JAVCWL010000079.1:0-2201 GCF_030846505.1 Massilia pseudoviolaceinigra
ATAGGCGCCATCGCGGTTGTCCGGGGCACGGCCGGCGACCGGCACGCGCTGCAGTGTGCCGTCCATGACGGGCGGCTCTTTCAATTCCAGGCCGGCCGCCTTGATTGCCTTGGCAAACTCGGCTTTTCCATCCGTCGCCGGGGCCGGCACAGCGCTAGCGACGGCGTCGCGCGGCGGCTCTGGCTTGGCCGGTGCTGGCTCGGCTGCACGGTTGGTGGCCTCGCGCGGTGGTTCGGACTTGACCGGTGCCGGCTCGGGTGCCCGGTTCGCGGCCTCACGCTGTGGCTCGGGCTTGGCCGGTGCCGGCTCGGCTGCACGGTTGGTGGCGTCGCGCGGTGGCTCTGGCTTGGCCGGTGCCGGCTCGGCGGCACGGTTGGTGGCCTCGCGCGGTGGTTCGGACTTGACCGGTGCCGGCTCGGGTGCCCGGTTCGCGGTCTCGCGCTGTGGCTCGGGCTTGGCAGTTGCCGGCTCGGCTGCACGGTTGGTGGCCTCGCGCGGTGGCTCGGATTTGGCCGGTGCCGGTTCGGGTGCACGGTTCGCGGCGTCACGCGGTGCCTCGGACTTGACTTGTGCCGGTTCAGGTGCCCGATCGGCGGTGCCGCGTGAAATGGCGGCAGGATCAGGGCGGACCGGGACGCCTTCCTGCGCGCTTCTGGTCTCAGGCTTGTCTTGAGCAGGCCCCGTCTGTGGCGCTGGCGTGACGTCGGATTTACCCTTGATCGGGTACTGTTCCCGCAGAACAGGGTCTACAGCTTCCCGAGTGGGAAGATTGATAACACCGCGCTCTTCCACTTTCTTGTATATTATTTTATGCTGGGTGGAGTCATGAATGACGCTGTGGTCTGGATCGGTGGAAATGTCAACCTTGCGGATCGCGTCATGGCCCAGCACTTTGTTGTAAAAGTTTGTCGCCAGATTGAAAGCGCGGTCCGACAGCGCCTTCAACTTGTATCCGCCGCCAACATCGCTATGCGCGCCCGGCACTGTTACCGCTAAAAACCGGCCATCGTCGGACACGCCCTGTTCGATATTGTTTGTAACTGGAAAAGCACTGCGTTTCTCGTCGGCGGCATTGATCTGCATTCCGGTGACAACCGAGGGCGGCAGATGGCGGTCATGGAGATTAGGCATACCTGTGCCGACCGGATCGTAGAGCACAACGGATTGTGGAATGCTGCCAGGCGCACGCAATGGCGGCTTAGCTTCCGGCTCAGGCAAACCGCTGTCCTTTCCCAGGCCCTTATGGACTGCACCTAACGCGCGCGAAATACTACCTTCCTTAGGGATGGTGGTATCCATCTCTATCGATGCCGTTATTCCGCGTTCGTGCACCATCCGGGAGAACCCGGCGGCTTGCTCCGCGCCACGGCTAAAGCCAGTCGACATGAGGCTGATCTTAGCGTTCGGATCCTCTTTCAGCCATTTTGCGGATTGCTTTTGAAATGCCTCATACATCTTCTCCATGCGCGCTTCGTACGTATAGCCGGTGGCGCCGTCGAGCGTGCGGGTAAGGGGGTTTTTCTGCGTCCCCGGGCCCTCTAAATATTGACCTTGAATCGATGGGTTTTCCTCACTCACACGGCGGAGTTGTTCCTTTAACATGCCGATATTGGTAGGATTATCCGGGTCGTTAGCAAGACTATTGCCCGTTCCGTCGAACATTGCTACAAAGATGCGCGCATGCGGGTCAGCGCTGTTATAGAGCTGGGGCACCTCTAGCTGGCTGATTTTTTCGTCGGCTTTGGCATATTGACCCAATTGCTCGTCGGTTGCACGAACGACATCGACTGTATCGATCGACCCGACCTTAGGGGTATTCCCGTATCCGTCAATTGCCATTACAAGGTCCGGGAATAGACAAGGGTATAGGTATCGGCGTGGTCTGCTTCCCGGCTGGCAGGATCGAGAGGACGCACTAGCAAGGTGGCGGCTAAGTAAATGTTTATCGTTCGATCATCGAATTCAACGATGACAACCGGCTCTCCCAGAAATGGTCTTTGGGGAAAGACTCGCTCCGGAAATTCATAGCTAACACGAGGATCAGGAATTTCTTTGTTGAGGTCGACAGTGTGGCTTAACTCGGAACCGTCGCGCGCACGCCACGTCATTTCCATTGGCGAGGCGAATGTCTTAAAGGAGCCTGATAATATGCCAGGTACTTTGTTAATGTCCTTCGGCAATTTTTCCGGGCCGGTCCATGT
>NZ_JAVCWL010000008.1:0-221779 GCF_030846505.1 Massilia pseudoviolaceinigra
GAGATGGATGCGTTCCGCCAGGTCGGCGAGGGCTACACGGAAACTATCGTCCGTTTGGCCTCCAATTACGCCACGCTGGATAGCGCACTGTCATCGATAGGCCTGACCTTTGGCGCCGCCGGCGTCAGCAGTCTGGCTGCGCGCGAGGGCTTGATTGCCGCGGCTGGCGGCATCGATAAATTCGCCGAGCATACCAGTAGCTTCGCCGACAATTTTTTGACGGAGTCTGAACGCTTGGCTCCGGTTCAGAAGTACGTGAACGAAGAGCTTGCACGCCTTGGTCAGACCGGCATCAAAACCCGCGACGACTTCAAGGCCGCAGTACTGGGCCTGTCCGAGGGCGGAAAGCTCGCGACGACGGCGGGTGCGGAATTGTTCACCGGCCTGATGGCGCTTGAAACCGCATTTGCTGCGGTGGTGCCGGCGTTGGAGGAAACGAAGACGGCTGCCGAAAAGCTCAGCGAGCGGAATGGGCTGATTGATCGCCGTGACGAACTCACGATGAACCCGGAGCAGTTGGCAACGAAGAGCCGGAATAATGTCGACAAGTCGAACTGGGATGTCTATGACGAGGTGACCGGGCTTGAGTTGGCTAACAAGAACCGCGCTCTGGAAATCCAGAACCTGGAACTCGCTGGGGACCGGCTCGGCGCGTTGGCTGCCACGCGTGCCGACGAGATCAAGGGCCTTGATGCGTCTACGGCCGAAATCATCAAGCGGCGCAATGCTCTGCAAGATGAGGTCACCGCTGCGGCTCTCGCTTCTAAGAACCGCTCGGTCGAGATCCAGATCATGGAGATTACCGGCGACAAGGCTGGTGCGCTTGCAGCCTCGCGGGCTCAGGAAATTGTGGGGCTGGAAGCATCGACTGTGGCGCTCATCAAAAACCGCAATGCTTTGCAAGACCAGGCGGCAGCGGCTGCACTTGCTGTCGGTACCGCAAACACTGCGCTTACCGGACTGAAGAACTCTGTCGGCGCACAGAAGGATGCGCTGACCAAGAGTTATGACGCCCAGGTGCTGGCGATCAAAAACTCGGCTCCCGGGGCAGACCTCTACAAAGGCCAGATCGAGGCGGCAAAGAAGTTGGCCGATTCTGTCAAGTCGGTATTCGACAAGCTTACATCTGCGCTTGAATCGACTCAGATTCAGTCGACTGCGATGGATGCGGCGCGTCGGCGCGCTGCGCAGGATCTTCTTGCGCAGGCTGCGGTATTTACCCGTGGTGGCGGCACCGGCAATATCGCTGGCCTTGACGAAGCTCTCGACACGATCGCGAAACCGAGTCAGGAGATGTTCGCCACGTTCGAGGACTACGCCCGAGATCAGAATCGGGCAAAAGCCTCGCTCGAGGCCTTGCAGGCGAACGCCAAGAAGGAATTGGACTTCGGGCTGCTGACCGTTGAGGGGCTGGAGACAGCATCTAAAACGATCGGTGCAGCCTCGACGGCTCAGCTGCAGTTGCTCAGCGATAACCATATCCGTGACCTGGCTCGTCTGGATGCGATCGTCACAAACGGTCAGAAGGAACTTGAGGCTGTAACGGGAGTTGACACCTCTGTGAAGAGCTTGGCCGACGCAATCAAGGAATTCACTGCGGCTGTTAAGGGCGTGAAGGATACCCCGAGCGCCCTGTCGGTTGAAGGCCTGTTCCAGCAGGTTCTCGGCCGCAAAGGTCAACAGTCCGGGATCGACTTTTGGAAGAAGGCGTACGGCGATACGGTGGATGGCGGTGAACTGGCCGACTTCACCAAGGCCGCGCAGCCCGAGCTTGACGCGAAGAAGAACGGGAAATGGGCCGAGTTCCTTCGGTCCCACGGCGTGCCAGGGTATGCAACTGGCGGCGACTTCGGCGGCGGCCTGCGTCTGGTCGGCGAGAACGGGCCTGAGCTGGAAGCAACCGGGCCGGCGAGGATTTTCAATGCCGGTCAAGCCCGCTCGATGCTGAGCGGCGGTAGCCCGGAGTTACTGGAAGAGGTCCGCCGGCTGACGGCGACTGTAGCGCGGCAGCAGGTGGCGCTTGAGCGTCAGCAGGAAGCGCTCGACAAGACGGCTACGAACACGAAGCGGCTGGCCGACGCCTTTGAAACTGTAACCGATGGGAACAATGCAATGCGCACGAAGGAACAAGCATGAGCGCGGATTTCCGCATGATCCGGCCGGTCGCAGTGACAGATGTGCGATTGATCAGCAGCACCGTGCCCGAGGCGCTGGTGACCGACTACGCCGGGGGCAGCACGTACGCCCTCGGTGATATTCGTGGCGTCACCACTGGTACGGCTCAGGTGGTCTACCAGTCGCTTCAGGCGAGCAACACCGGCCACACGCCGGCAAGTTCACCGACATGGTGGAAGCTGCTGGGAACGGTGTACGCGCCGTACTCGGCCGGGACAACCTACGCCTTGGGAGCGATCGTATCGAGCATTGCGACTAATGTCCACGAGTTGTACGAGTCGCAGATTGCTGGAAATGTCGGCCAGGCGGTGGCGAACAACCCCACCAAATGGCTGCGACGCAGCGCGACAAATCGCTGGAATATGTTCGATAAGGCGATCAATTCGCAAACCGTGGCGCCAACCTCGGTCAGCGTCGTGATCCAACCTGGCTTGGTGAATACCATAACTCTCCTGAACGTCGAGGGCGCGAGCGCGACGGTGTCGCAATCAATCAGTGGCTACTCGGTAACAAAGAGTTTGGTGCGCCACGATGTGCTGAACTGGTACGACTTCTTCTATGAGGAGCCGATCCGCGCCGGCGACGTGGTGTTCGACGGCATTCCACCGTACGCGGCTGCCAACATCACTATCACCGTCGACAACGCTGGGCTGAACGCTGCTATCGGCGGGTGCTTTGTTGGCAAGTCCCGGACAATCGGCCTCACTCAGTGGGAGCTGACGGCGGGGGTGCTTAGTTACTCCACCGTCTCCACCGACACCTTTGGAAATGTGACGATGGTGAAGCGTGCAAACGCGAAGAAGATGAATTTCGATGTGCGGATCCCTGAGGGATTCGAAAGCGAGGCATTCCGATTGCTCACCGAATATACCGACGTTGAGATGGTCTTCATCGCTTCGTCCGATTACTCAATGACTATCGCCTATGGCTATCTCGGCCAGTGGGAAGTCCCAATCTCAAATAGCGGTCGTGCCGCCCCAATCGAAGTTCGAGGACTCATATGACAATAACGCAAGTGATCACCGCACTGCCAGCGGCGCCGAATCCGGCGACCGATACGCCGACGGTGTTTAGCGAAAAGGCGGCCGCCTTCGTTGCCGCGCAGCAGGTGATGGTGCCAGAGCTGAATGCCTTTCGCACCCAGGCGAACGCGCTCGAAACGAACGTGAACGCAAAGGAAGCGTCGAGCGATGCGGCAAAGACGGCAGCAGAGGCTGCGCGCGATGCCGCTCTCGGGCACAAAAATACGGCACAATTCGCCGCCGATGCCTCCATGAGTTACAGGGACCAATCCCAAGCTTCGGCAGCGGCGGCGGCAGGCAGCGCGGCGACGGCAAGCAGCATTGTTGCCTTCGTCGACACGAATTCGATCGCGAAGGGAAGCGTTGACGCGTCAAAGCAGGTGCGCTTCGAATGCGACGCGCTGATTCCAACGGGCACCGTTATCCCGTTGACCGTGCCGGGGGCCGGGGGGACCATCGCGCTGCTGTCTGACCTGCAAGAGCTCACGCGATCAATGACCTACTATGACAACGGCACGAGCACTGCGATAGCCTACGCGAACGGCGGAACCCAGCGCGTGGCGCCAGCCTCTGGCGCAAAGACGATGAGCTTCACCGGCTGGCCGGCCAGCGGCAAGCAGGCGGTGCAGTTCTTGGAGCTGGTGAACATCGGCAGTGGCGGCACGCCGGCATGGCCGGCCGGCGCCCGGTTCATCCGGTACGATGGCGTGATCCAGACGACGGCAGCCGCGGCGAATATCACGTGGCAAACAGGCGGCACCGATTACGTCATGGTGTCGACGCGCGATGGCGGCACCACGCTCATCGTGTCCGTGCTGCGAGGCTGATCATGACGCCTATCGACGCCCGGCGCGCCGGGTTTTATGGAAGACGCGCGCGGACGCCCATGACCGCGACCTTCACCAGCAGCGGCACATGGACCGCGCCCGGTTCGACCACGATGGTCGACAGCCTCGTCGGCAAAGGCAGCGACGGCGGCGCCGCGCCGGTACTCAGTGCGAGCGCAGTTGTTGCAACAGTATTTTGGTATGTCGGCAGCGGTGGTGCGAATGCTGGTTTTTACGACTGGACCTCGGCAACAAACACAGCAGTCTCCCAGCGGAACGCGATCAATGCTGGCGGCAGCCCCAGCTATACCTTCTACAACGTCGGACAGTTTTCCAACAGCACATATACGGTCACCACTGCTGGGCGCTCGGAGTCTGGCGTGATCGCCGGGTCTGCCACGATTTCCTATGAATCTGGCTGGCAAAGCAGTGGAAATATTTCTGGCGGCGGGTCGAATCAAAACTGGTCGGCTACGGTGAGCTGGAATTATCTGGGATCGCCCACGAACGGCAGCAACAGTACAGCGTTCGGTTACACGTTCACTGGCGGTATCAGCGGCGGTGTGGCGCCGACCTCGACGTACTACAACATCACCGTCATTCCCGGCAACGGATACTCGATCGTGGTACCGCCAGGCGGATCGGTGACGATCAACTATTACCAGTAGGCCCACGCTAGTCCAAACCACGGCCGCCTTCGGGTGGCTTTTTTTTCGCCGGCTCGCTGGCATCACTGCGGTTTCCACCTGGGCGCCGCGCACAACCGCTTAGAGAAGCCAATGACCCAAGCATCGACCGAAGTACAGATTGCCCTGCTGATTCACGCGCAAGCGCTGCAGCAGCGCGAAATCGAAGAGAACAAGCGCGAGGCCGAAGCCGACCTCAAGCGCGTCACCGACAAGGCAAACGCTGACATTAAGGAAGCAAACGACAAGATCGACGCGCTGGAAGACGAGCGGACCAAGGCCCTGAAGTGGGGCGTGATGACGCTCGGCACGGCGGTCATGGGTATGGCGTACTGGATTATCGACAAGGTAATCGGAGGGCACATTCGATGAATGCGAAAAAGTGGTCAGTTTCGTTTTACTGGGTGCTGCGCATCTTCCTGGGCGTCGCTGCGGCGCTGCTTTTGGTGGCTGTGCTTTATCCGACGCGGGTCATTCAAGGGCCGCCCGGCAAGACCGGCGCCCAAGGCATCGAGGGGCCGGCCGGGGCTGACGGCGTCGGCGAGAAGGGCGAGACGGGGGACCGGGGGCGCGCCGGCAGCGACGGCGATGCAGGCCAGCGCGGCGAGACTGGCAGCAAGGGAAAGCAGGGCGACACCGGCGCAACCGGGGCGAAGGGCAACGGATTTTGGAGCAATAGATGATCCTCATCGATGACTGGCGCGTGGTGTTGCGCAAGGCCTGGAGCGTGAAGTTCAACGTCGCCGCCACCATGTTCGGCGCCGCCGAGGTGGCCGTGGCCATCTGGAAGCCTGACGGCATGCCGAATGGCGTGTTCGCCGGCGGCGCCGCGGCAGTCTCCATTTTCGCAAATGTATCGCGCCTCATGGCGCAGAAAGAACTCCATGGCAACGACAAATAGAATCCGTATGGGCATCGCCGGCCTGGTGCTGAGCGCTGGCGCATTCGTCGGGATCCTGACGCGCGAGGGCTACACAGACGGCGTGATCATTCCGACGAAGGGTGACGTGCCCACAATCGGCTTTGGCACCACCGGTGGCGTCAAGGCTGGCGACCGCACCACGCCGGTCAAGGCGGCGCAGCGCGCGCTGCTCGACGTCCGGACCTACGAGGGCGCTGTCAAAAGCTGTGTGCGCGCCCCGATGACGCAGGCGGAATACGACGTGTACGTCGATCTGACCTACAACATCGGGTCGACCGCGTTTTGCAGCAGCACCATCGTGAAGCGGCTGAACGTGGGCGACTATCGTGCCGCATGCGATGCAATCCTGATGTACCGATTCGCTGGCGGCTACGACTGCTCGACGCCTGGCAACCGACGCTGCGCCGGTCTGTGGACAGATCGCCAGCGCTCGCATGCGCAGTGCGTGGCGGCCCAATGAGCGCCCTGGGCAGCAAGCTGTGGCGCAGCCAGTTGGGTGGCCTGATGTTCATGTGTCCGGGCTGCGAGTATTCGCATGTCGTGCACGCAGCCGGCGAGGGCTGGGCTGGCCCGACGTGGGGGTTCAACGACGACGGAGACCGACCCACATTCGCGCCCTCGGTGCTGGTGACGACGGGGCGCGCAGTTGATCCGACATTCGTGCCCGAAGATGGCGATCCGCCAGAAATCTGTCATTCGTTCGTCACCGATGGCCGCATCCAATTCCTGGGCGATTGCACGCATGCGCTGGCCGGCCAGACTGTCGAACTGCCAGATTGGAGCGAATCGTGAGCGCCGTGGGCACGCTGGCCGCCGGCGTCACCGGTGGTATCTGGAAGGTCGTGGCCGTGATCCTGCTGGCCGCCCTGCTGGTTGTGGGCGCGTGGGCCGGTGGCAGCTGGTACCTCGCCGCGCGCGACCGTGACGCCACCAGGGTGGAACTGGCCGCCGAGCGCAGCGCGAACGCCGAGCTGCGCGTGGCCATCCAGGCGCAGAACGATGCGGTAGAGGCGGCGGGCTCGGCCAAGCTGGTAGCCGAGGCGCGCGGCCAGGCCGCCCAGCAGCAGGCCGCCGCCGCCGGCCGGCGCTTTGATGCCGCGCTGGCCCGAGTCGCTGGCGCGCGCGCCACCACATGCGATGAGGCCATGCCGACCGTGAACCTGATCCTGGAGGCTACCCGATGAAGCTTTCGAAATTTCGAAATTTCGATTTTTCGCAATTTTTGCGCAGATTCCGGTGCTGGTCAAATGGCCCCATTTCGGCCGCAAACCCGCATGGATGCTCGCTCTTGGGTGCTGCTCGAATGGCTGTTGGCGCTGCGCTGCTGCTGCTCGCCGCGTGCGCGGGGCCGGCGCCGGCTATCCCGGTCGTCAAGGTGCCAGTCTACCGCCCGTGCGTCACTGGCGCGCTCGAGCGGCCGACGTTCGCCGTGCGCGGCCTGGCGCCGGATGCCAGCGACGGCGAGAAGGTGCTCGCCCTGGCGCGCGACCTGCCGCTGCACCTCAAGTACGAGGCGCAGCTTGAGGCTGTGATCGCGGGGTGCTTGTGAGCGATACCGGAATTCCGGCATCGATGCTGGATTGACTGATAGGTTCTAAAACTGCTAATAGCGACCTTGATGGTACGCTTGTTGTAAAATGGTAACCAAATTTGCAATAAATGTTGCAAATATGAAAATGTATTGACGTTACCATGAGATAATTCTGCAACTTTCAAAAACTCAAAGGTACGAGATGGCTTTTCCGTCTGCAGGTGTTCCATTTTTATCGCGGCTATCGTCCCACCGCATTTTCTTTTCCCTGATGACTGCAATTCTTCTATGCGTCACACTCAGCGCACGAGCCGTTGAGCCCAAGCCCGACTCTTTTGGACCATACAAATATGTCATGGGTTCAGCAACACGTTTTTTGGATGAGGCGGGGGCTACAAATAACATAATTAAGATAGTGGCAGCCGGACCTGACAAATACGTTTGTAAATACACTTTGGTGCCGGACCCGTCTTCAAAATACGTCGCTGTAGAGAGTCGCTCGCTTCGCACAACTGTGGAACGCAGGCGTTTTGTGTCGACCGAATATTATATGAATAACGGAGCCTGCACCTCAAAGAATGAATACTCGAGTTACCTTGACCGCGAGCAACTAGTATGCAGCTCAGCGGAGAATCTCCGGTACTCGTCCGAGTACGATCAATGTGTCTTAGTTCAAGCTGTGCCAAGGGCAGACTCCGACGGCAAGAATGTCGGCGTGTGTCCTTGCCCCGATGTGCCGGTCGTGGGCGAACCGATTAACCCGACCACAGGCAATATGTGGCACGCTATCACAGACTACGAGCCGTCAAAAACCGCTGGCAACCTCACGCTAAGCCGTATCTATAACAGTTCGCCCATCTATCCGGATCCTGCGGTGGTTCGTGGATTTGGCGTACGCTGGACCCATTCCTATAGCAAATCGCTCAGGGCAGAACAGAACTACGTCAACGGCAAGCCCGGCGATTGCTGGCTGTTCCACGGTGGCTCGCTGGAATGCTCGTCCGGCTTCCCCAGCCGGGAACCTATTCCAGGCAGGGTGTCTGTCATGCATCCCGACGGAAAACAAATCCTGTTCACCCATGCCGGTGCCGCGAAGTACACCACTACCGCCGATGTAAGCGATAAACTCTCGGCCGTAATGACGGCGGACAACCTTGCTGTAAAAGAGTGGATCCTTTCCAGCGCGCAGCAGGACCGCGTGGAACGCTTTGACACTACCGGCTTACTGTTGTCCGTGACGGAACGCAGCGGCCTCAAGCAATTATTCACGTATAGCGATGGCGTCAGCAATGATACCAACGTCAGCCGTCTTCCAGCAACCGCCCCTGTTTGCGCAGACGCACATCCGAACAACGTCCTTCAGGCCGGCCGTTTGCTGTGCGTGACGAATAATTGGGGACGTCAGATCCAGTTCAGGTACGACGTAAAAGGTCGCATTACCGAAATGATCGATCCAGCGGGTAAGTCCACTTTATACGAGTACGACGGCGCATCGGGCGGTTGCATTCCCGGCAATGAAAAGACCTTTGCATGCAAAGCAAACAATCTGACGAAGGTGACTTACCCAGATGGTAAAAGCCAGACATATTGGTACAACGAAGCAAGCAAAATCAACGCCGGCGCGATGTGTATGAACGCATACTTCACAATCGGAAATGGTTTTGGCCCGACGGCTTTTAGTAACCTGATGACTGGCCTAGTCGATGAGAATGAAGAGCGTCACATCAGCTGGACGTATGACTGCGCTGGTCGGGCAACGTCGTCGCAACTCGGCGAAGACGTCAACAAGGTCACTGTCGCCTACACTGAGGGCACCGCGCCTTCAGCAAAGGTAACCCACTATGTGGGGCCGAAGGAAAACCCGCTGACGTCGGTAAGCAACTTCGGCAAGCAGTATGTGCAGGGCGTTGCAAAAACGACGACCGTTGACGCGCCGTGTGCCGAGTGCGGCACCATCGCCGAGCGTAAATATGACGCGATTGGAAACGTCGCAATGACGAAAGATTTCAACAAGAGCTACAGCTGCTTCGCTTACGAGGCTGGACGTAATCTGGAAACGACGCGGATTGAAGGCGCTTCGACAGGCGATTGCATCACGCTGCTGGGCGTGCAAACACTTGCTTCGCCGGCACGTAAAACCACGACCAAATGGCACGCGAAATTTCGCCTGCCGGAAACAATCGCCGAACCCAAGCGTATTACGAAATACCAGTACGACGCCGAGACCGGCGATCTACTCTCCAGAACCGAGCAGGCCACCACCGACCTGACGGGGGCGCAGGGATTGAACGCGCCGTTGGCAGGCAACGCCCGCAAATGGACATATACGTACAACACGTTTGGGCAATTGCTGAGCGTGACCGGTCCGCGTACCGACATCGTCGACCTCACCAAATATGACTATGATCCGCTCACGGGCTATCTGGTCAAGGTAACCAACGCCGCCAAGCAGGATACCACTTACGGGGACCATGACGCTCACGGCCGGGTTCACACAATTCGCGTGTTTAACGGTGACACGACGAAGCCCGACTACACCGAAACGAAGCTCGACTACACCGAACGCGGATGGGTTAAGTCGCAAGCCGTAACGAGCGGAGCGACCACACAGACAACCACGTTCGTCTACAAACCATCAGGTCAGGTCGAGATGGTCACGTTCCCGGACAAGAGCGTGACAAAGTATCTTTACGATTCAGCCCACCGGCTCACTTCCGTGGTCAGCGACCGTAACGAGAGCATCATTTATACACTCGACCTCACCGGCAACCGGATCAAGGAAGAGGTGCGCGACCCCAACGGCAACCTGGCGCGCCAGATTACCCGTACCTATGACATTACCGGCCGTCTGACGAGCCAAACCGGAGCTGCACAATGATCCGCCGTACCTTTAGCCGTTTGACGTCCGGCGCACTGATTGTTGTCATGACGTATACCCCACTGCTGGGCAGCTATACCGGCACCGTCGCATCGGCGCAGTCGGTGCCGGCAGGGACCACCAGTTATAAATACGACCTGGTCGGCAACCTGAAGGAGGTTACCGCCCCGTTGGGACGCGTAACGACTCATACTTATGATTCATTCAATCGATTGAAGCAGGTGGAACAGCCGCTGACCGACGGCGCACGCCCGACCGTCAAGTATGGTTACGACGGCATTGACCAGTTGGCGACGGTAACCGATCCGCGCAACCTGGAGACGCGTTACTCCGTTGACGGATTGGGTAACCGCACCGAGCTGGGAAGCCCCGATACCGGCCTCACAAAATCGACTTACGATGCCGCCGGCAACCTGAAAACGAGCACGTTCGGCAGCGGTTACACGAATACCTATTTTTATGATGCGCTCAACCGGCTGATCCGGATCAACTATACGATCACCATCGGTACCACGTTCGAGTACGACGGCGGTGCTACCCCGACCCCGAATGCGCGCGGCAAGATGACGCTGATGACGGATGAATCGGGTTATACGAGGTATACCTATGGCGAATTCGGGCGGCTCGCGACCAAAGCCCAGACCACGACCGGCTTGGGGAGCTACACCAACACGCACACGCTTGCCTATGCTTACGATGCGTATGGCCGGCTGGCGAGCGTGACCTATCCGAGCGGGAACCGCGTTAACTATGGCTACAACCAGGCGGGCCAGGTCACCAGCATCACGCTGAACCCGGTAAAAGCTACCGGTACCGACACCAACATCGACAGCAGCATTGTTTTGCTGAACAATATCACCTACGCACCGTTTGGCGGAACCACCGGCTGGACATGGGGCAATAGCGTTCCAGCAAACCAGAACGCGCATGTGCGCACCTACGACCTCGATGGCCGGATCAGCAGCTATACCTTGGGAAATCCTTCGGGTAACGGTGTGGTGCGCACGGTCAACTACGATGCCGCCAGCCGCATCAAGGCGTACACGCATACCGGCGCCAGCACGGTACCCAGCCCGGCCAGCCTGAACCAGACCTTCGGCTATGACGAGTTGAATCGCCTGACCAGCTACAGCGGCAACGGCACCAGCCAGACCTACGCCTACGATGCCAGCGGTAACCGGATCAAGGCCAGCTTCGGAGCGAACACATACAAGAACACCATCGACCCGCTCAGCAACAAGCTGAGCGCGGCCACCGGCCCGGGGCCGGCCAAGACCAATGTCTATAACGGCGTGGGTGATCGGACGACTGATGGCACCCACGTCATCACTTATAGCGGACGGGCACGGCCGTACCGTAACCAGAACGGTGCTGTCACGACCCACCAGCTGTTCAACGGCTTGGATCAGCGTGTCTTCCAGACTTACGGTGGTGGTATATTCGTCTATGACGAACAAGGACAGTTGGTAGGTGAGTACAGCTATCTCAACGGCAAGGCGACGCGCGAGACGGTGTACCTGGGCAACCTGCCGGTGGCAGTCCTGACGCAGACAGTGACTGGTACGGCACCTGCCCAAAGCACGGCAATTAACGTGTTCCATATTCATCCGGATCATTTGGGAACGCCGCGTATGATCACGCGCACGCTCGACAACAAGATTGTGTGGCGCTGGGACAGTGGTGATCCGTTCGGCCTGACACCTCCGATCGAATCTTTCACCGGATCAGGCACCTTTACGTTCAATTTGCGCATGCCAGGTCAGTACTATGACCGGAGCACAAACCTGTTTTACAACTACTTCAGAGATTACGATCCGCAGACTGGGCGATATGTGCAGAGCGATCCCATTGGGCTTCGCGGTGGCCTCAATACCTATGCGTATGTGGGCGGAAATCCACTTTCTTCTTCTGATCCATTGGGCTTAGAAACGGTAATTGTGCTATCTGGAGGTATTCTCTCGAATCCTTTCGGGCATATCGGCATCGCAACTACTGGGCAGGGCGTCTTCAGTTACGGAACGGCTTACGGGTATGGTTCCAGCCTGACTGATTATGTTGCGGATCAACTTACAGAGCGAGATGTGACGTTGATCACTATGAATACAACGCCTGGGCAAGAAAAGGCAATCGTCGACGCAATGAACGAGTTTCGTAAGCGACCATATTCAGCCTCCAGTAATAACTGCGCTGACGCTGTAGTTTATGCGATGGGTAAAGCCGGCATTGGAGGTGGAAGCGCAAGAGGACCTATGTTTCCAAGAATCCCTTCGCTGGTTGGGCAAGCACAGCCTGGGGCAACAACGAAAACTATTTATCAAGGTGGTAGCGTTCCGCCGGGAATCACTATTTACAATCCGAAGTGATAATGACGAATATGAAGAAGTTAGGAAAATTTGAGTGGGTGCTGATCGGAGTAGCTCTCATCCTGAGCGTAGGAATATCCTATTATTTTTTTGTAGTGTTGCCTGGTGGTGAACTGGGTCAGGGCGAAAAGTGGCGGGTGCTTCAAGAATTGGAAGCTAAGCATAGAGGTGATTCAACTGCTAGCACACCTTTTATATCTAGCGCCTCTACGGAGTTGCCATACGCTGCGCTCGGGCTGCCAACAGGAAAAGCGAGTTCACCTTACTTGTGGGTGCTGGTGGACGATCAGAGCGATACGCGTGTCATGATGATTCCGAAAAATGGGGCTTTCAATCTTTCTTGTGCTAATACCAACATTTTAAAGAAGAGAGTTCGTTTGTCTCCGCAGGTGGCGAAGTTCCTTGAGCAAAATTGCCATGAGCCGTGAAACAAGGGACTTGGGGATGGAGGCAGCGTGACGGGGGCCAAGTCTGACATTCAGACGGTCTCGTCTACAACGGCAGACGGCTGCCTGCCATATCTCATTTGAGCAGGCACGGGGTCAGTGCCGACATTCAGACACGTACTCAGCCGTACTTTCGGCATTCGGCACGGGGCACGGGGTCAGTGCCGACAACCGTACACGGGCTGATGCGTAGCTGGATCGACCATTTCCCAAGCTCTTCTTTATTAAACAAAAAAAGCCGTACCCAACCCGCTGCTTGCAAGAGCGCGGGTTGCGGTACGGCTTTCAATTTTTTGCGGGCGAAGAAGGCGCTATCGTCCTGCCGCGCCCACCGGATTCTGTTTCGCGGGCTGGAGCGCCAAGGCAGTCAGGGCGATGCAAGCGCGGTAACGCTCCTGCAGGAATGGTCAGTTCAGATCACGCCGGGGCAGCCGGCCGAGCTCACCAAGTAGCCTAATTGTCTGCCGCCTAAACACTTGGCGGCGCTCGAACGGCCCGACCAGGGCCGAGCGCGCTAGGTCTTCTGGAACCTTTTTCCGGTGCAAAAGCTTCAGCGCGGCATCCTCGTCGAAAGCTCGTTTCATGTGCAGCGCTTCCAGGATAAGGGCGGCAGTCGTGCGGTCTTGGCGTCGGTCGTTCATGGGCGAGTCCTCCTGCATCGACTCTACTAAGCCATCCACCTTAGACTTTGAGCATCCTCAAATGCGTCAGAGCGAAGAAAATTTGGCGAAATTTTGGCGAAACTGGGGCCAGTTTTGCACCTTTCCAGACCGCACGATTTTGCTAACTCGTTGATTTTATTGGGTCTGGAACGGTCTGTGGAGGTCTAAACTGGTGCGTGGTCCAGGAATCGAACCTGGTTATCAGTCAATCGGTCTGAGACGCTCCTGACTGGGCTTTACCAAATAAGCGAACCCCGCATCTACATCTTACCGAAAAAATTCTGAATTGCAACAAATATTTTAATCGGCCAATGACTGGGCCTACTCGTACACGTACGGCTTGACCCGCAACTCGTTCTCGCGCTGCTTGTCGAGCTCATCGAGATCGACGCGGTGATCCCACCAGATGTCCCAGCCGCGCCGGCGGTCCTCTTCCACCTCTGGATGCTGCGCCAGGAAACCATGCATGAATTCTTCGAATTCGGACACATAAGCGCCGCCCGGCCGGTGATATTTCCCGGTATGCTTCATCATCAATCCTCCCGTTAACGCTACTATGACCACCGGTGCGCGCGCTGGTTCCATGTACGCGCGGCGGAAAATACCGTACGATACGCGCCGTTAAACGCTCACTCTCAGGACGCAATGAACTCAGAAACACCCGAGCCAGCGCCGGCGCCGCGCTTTCGCCCGCGCCCCTGGACCGCACTCGAAACCCCGCAAGACGTCGAACTGTGGATCGACGAGCACAATCAAAGCCTGACCGAACACATCGCCCCGCACGAAACCGGCTACGGCGTCTGCTTCACCCTGGCCGAGGGCGGCAATATCTATATGCAGACCAGCGCCGACGCCGTCATTCTCGATGTCGACGACGATGCCGCCTGGATCGCGCCCCTGATCATGGCCGCCACCGGAGTCGAGGCGCCGCAGGGCCAATTGTGGGTGCTGCCGGACGATAAACTGGTGCAGCTCATCATTGGACTGTCGACCCTGGTCGCCAGCACGACTCTGGTGGTCGGCCACAATTTTGGCGGGCGCCACCGTAAGGCCAGCTATTCGCGCTAAACTGCATTTCTTTTCCATCATATTGCCGCCTTCATGCCTATTCATTTCCGTCGCCGCAGCCTGACCCTGACCTTGACCCTTGGACTGATTGGCGCCGCCCTGGCCATGCCGGCCGCCGCCGCCGACCTGCTCACCAGCGCCAAGGCGCGCGGCACGCTGAAAATCGCCATGGAAGGCACCTATCCGCCGTTCAATTTCAATGACTTGAAAACCAACCAGCTGGCTGGCTACGACGTCGACGTCGCCACCTTGCTGGCGGCGCGCCTGGGCCTGAAGCCCGAGTTCATCACGACCGAGTGGGGCGCCATCCTGGCCGGCCTGGCCGCCGGCAAGTTCGATGTGGCCGTCAGCCAGGTGGGCATCAATCCCAAGCGCGAGCAAACCTTCGATTTTTCCGAGCCGTACACCTATTCGAACCCGCAACTGATCGTGCGCAAGAACGAAAAGGCGACCTACGCCACCCTGGCCGACCTCAAGGGCAAGAAACTGGGCGTGGGGCAGGGCAGCGTCTATGAGCAGCAAGCCAAGGCCGTGCCCGGCGTCGAGGTGCGCAGCTATCCGGCCGCGCCGGAAACCTTGCAGGACCTGGCGTTCGGCCGCATCGACGCCGCCCTCAACGACAGCCTGATGGTCGCTTACCTGCTCAAGCATTCCAAGCTGCCGATCCAGGCCGGTGCGCGCGTCGGCAACGTCGAGCGCATGGGTATTCCTGTCCGCAAAGGCAATCCCCTGCTCAAGGCCGCGCTGAACCGCGCGCTGGCCGAGGCCCAGGCCGACGGCAGCCTCGCGAAACTGTCGCTCAAGTGGTTCGGCAGCGACGTCAGCCGCCCGGCCGCGCAGCCCTGATCGGGGCCGGTGTTGATGGATTGGGCTGCGCTGGCCGAACTCTTGCGCGACGCCGCGCCCTCGATGCTCAAGGGCACCGGCTACACCGTGATCTTTGCGCTGGCCTCGATGGTCGGCGGGCTGGCGCTGGGCTTTCCCACGGCCCTGATGCGCCTGTCGCGCTGGAAGCTGGTGCGCGCGCCGGCCGAACTGTACGTGAGCGCGATGCGCGGCACGCCCCTGCTGGTGCAGCTGTACGTCATCTATTACTGGCTGCCCAGCATCGGCATCGACTTCCCGCCGGTGGTGGCGGGCGTGCTGGCGCTGTCGCTCAATGCCGGCGCCTTCCTCTCGGAGAGCCTGCGCGGCGCCGTGCTGGGCGTGAGCCAGGGCCAGTGGCGCGCCAGCTTCAGCCTCGGCCTGGGCTACTGGTCCACGCTGTATCACGTGGTGCTGCCGCAAGCGCTGCGCGTGGCCGTGCCGTCGATGAGCAATACCCTCATCAGCCTGATCAAGGATACCTCGCTGGTTTCGGTCGTCACCATTAGCGAGCTCATGCTTGCAACCAAGGAAGCGGTCGCCGGCAGCGCCAATCCCTTGCCGCTGTATATGACCGCCGCCCTGATTTATTGGTGCCTGAGCTTGCTGTTCGAGGCGCTGCAGCGCTATCTTGAGCGGCGCCTGAACCGCGCGCACCGTTAGCGTCGTGCCGCGCCCGTGAATCTGCGGCGCGATCGGCGCTGGCGCTCGACATGGCGCCCACGCCCATGCTAGTCTAGTCCACAGTGCTTCCACTCTCCGTTGTGCGCCGTTGCGCGCCGGTGCGTGGCAGGTGTCCGCTGGCGTGTGCAATGTGTGCGAGGTGACATGGACAACGATCACGATCCGGCAGCACAGGGGGGCTCCGCGCCGACGCGTGCCCGCCGCGCCGACCGCGCCTTGCCCGGCAGCGCCTTTGCCTACGACCCCGTCGAGCCGGCCGCCTTGCCCATTCTGGCGCGCGGCGCGCTGCAGGCGCCTCCCGCCGATGGCAGCGGCGTGACCATCGAACGCCTGCGCCACGAAGAAGACCTGGCGCGCTCGGGCGACCTGTATCTGCTCGCCCCCGTCGGCTACTGCCTGCTGGCCTTCGACACCACCTTGCTGAAGGTGAACCTGGTTGGCGCCACCATGCTGGGCGTGGCGCGCGCCAATCCCGGACTGCACCATTTCCGCGCCTTCGTGGTCCCCGCTTTCCTGCCCGATTTCGACTGCTTTTTCACCCGCGCCCTCAACAGCGACACCGGCGAAATCTGCCGCCTGCGGTTGCGCGCGGCGGACAAGGGCGGCGTCGACGTCACCTTGCACGGCAGCGCCGACGGCAGCGGCCAGGCCTGCCGCCTGATCGTGGAGCGCGCCGAAGGCAGGCTGGCCGCGCTCGAACGCAGCGAGGAGCGCTTGCGCCGCATCGTCCACAGCGCCGGCGAAGGCATCTGGGAAGTCGACGCCGCTGCCAACACCACCTTCGTCAACCCGCGCATGGCGCACATCCTCGGCTACAGCATCGAAGAGATGCTGGCGCGCCCGCTGCTCTCGTTCATGGACGACGACGGCATCGCCATGCTCGAACACTGCATCGCCGAGCGCGCCCAGGGCGTGCCCGCGCCCCAGGAATACCGCTTCATCGGCAAGGATGGCAGGGTGGTCTGGACTTCCATGTCGACCAGCCCCATCCTCGACGCCGACGGCGCCTGCCTCGGCGCGCTGGCGCTGGTCACCGACATTACCGAGCACAAGCAGTCAACCGAACTGATCTGGCACCAGGCCAACTACGACACGCTCACCGGGCTGCCCAACCGCCACATGTTCATGGACCGGCTGCGCCACGAGACACGCAAGGCCGACCGCGGCGCCGATTTCCTGGCGCTGCTGTTCATCGACCTCGACCACTTCAAGGAGGTTAACGGCCGCCTCGGCCATGCGTGCGGCGACCTGGTGCTGGTCGAAGCGAGCCGCCGCATCGCCAACTGCGTGCGCTCGAGCGACACCCTGGCGCGCCAGGGCGGCGACGAGTTCACGGTGATCCTGTCCGGGCTCGACCATATCGGCAGCGTCGAGCGCATTGCCCACGCCATGATCGCGGCGCTGGCCCTGCCGTTCGAGCTGGGCGGCGAGAAGGCCTTTGTGTCGGCCAGCATCGGCATTGCCCTGTACCCGCCGGACGCGCGCGATATCGACCAGCTGGTCGAGCGCGCCGACCGCGCCAGGTACGCCGCCAAAAACGCGGGCGGCCACCAGTTCAGCTATTTCACGCCCGGCCTGCAGCACGCCGCCCAGGCGCGCCAGAGCATTGCCGACGACTTGCGCGCAGCCATTGCGCTGCGCCAGTTCGAGATCGTCTACCAGCCCATCGTGTCGCTGCAGACCGGTGCCGTGCACAAGGCCGAAGCGCTGCTGCGCTGGCGCCATCCAACCCGCGGGCTGCTGGGACCGGCCGAATTCATCCCGTTCGCCGAGTCGAACGGGCTCATTGTCGAGATCGGCGACTGGGTGTTTCGCGAAGTGGCGCAGCAGGTGCAGCGCTGGCAGCACAGCATCGATCCCTCGTTCCAGGTCAGCGTCAACAAGTCGCCGGTCCAGTTCCGGCGCGATGCCGACCTGTACCTGAACTGGCTGGATTACATGAACGAGCTGGGCCTGCCGGCGCACAGCATCGTCATCGAAATCACCGAGGGGGTGCTGTTCGAAGCGGCGAACCAGGTCATCGAACGCCTGCGCCAGGTCCGCGCGATGGGGCTGCAGGTGGCGCTGGACGACTTCGGCACGGGGTACTCCTCGCTGTCGCACCTCAAGCGCTTCGACATCGATTACGTGAAGATCGACCAATCCTTCGTGGCCACCCTGGAAAACGATGTGGGCGACCTGGCGCTGTGCGAAGCCATTATTGTCATGGCGCACAAGCTGGGGCTGAAAGTGGTGGCGGAAGGGGTGGAGACCAAGGTGCAGCGGGCGCTGCTGGTCGATGCCGGGTGCGACTTTGCGCAGGGCTATGTGTTTGCGCGGCCGATGCCGGCGCAGGAATTTGAAGCGATGGCGGCCGCGGGGATACCGCGTTTGCCGCATTGAAGGCAGTCCGTCGTTTCCGGCAGTGCCAGGAACGACGGAGCTGAGGCAGTCGCCCGGGCTTACATCCCCGGGTAATTCGGCCCGCCGCCGCCTTCCGGCGTCACCCACACGATATTCTGGGTCGGGTCCTTGATGTCGCAGGTCTTGCAGTGCACGCAGTTCTGCGCATTGATCTGCAGGCGGTCCTTGCCTTCGTCGGTCTTGACGTACTCATACACGCCCGCCGGGCAGTAGCGCGACTCCGGCCCGGCATACTGCGCCAGGTTCACCGACACCGGAATGCTGTCATTCTTGAGCGTCAGGTGAACCGGCTGGTCTTCGGCGTGGTTGGTGTTCGAAATGAACACCGACGAGAGCCGGTCGAAGGTCAGCTTGCCATCCGGCTTCGGATACGCGATCGGCGCATAGTTTGCCGCCGGTTTCAGGCATTCATGGTCGCCGTAATCGCGGTGCAGGGTCCATGGCGCCTTGCCGCGCAAGATCAGCTGGTCGATGCCGGTCATGATCGAGCCCAGGTACAGGCCTTTCGACAGCCACGGCTTGACGTTGCGCGCCACGTGCAATTCCTCATGCAGCCAGGATTGCTCGAACGCGGTCGGGAAGCTCGCCAGCTCGTCGTGCTGGCGCTGCTCGCCCAGTGCCGCGAAGGCCGATTCGGCCGCCAGCATGCCGGTCTTGATCGCCGCATGGCTGCCCTTGATGCGGCTCATGTTCAGGAAGCCCGCTTCGCAGCCGATCAGCGCGCCGCCCGGGAACACCAGCTTCGGCAAGGCTTGCAGGCCGCCGGCCGTGATCGCGCGCGCGCCGTACGAAATGCGCTTGCCGCCTTCGAAGAAGGTGCGGATTTCCGGGTGCGTCTTGTAGCGCTGGAATTCTTCGTACGGCGACAGATACGGATTCTCGTACGACAAGCCGATCACATAGCCGACCATGACCTGGTTGTTTTCCATGTGGTACAGGAAAGAACCGCCATAGGTATCCGACTTGAGCGGCCAGCCGGTGGTGTGGATGACCAGGCCCGGCTTGTGCTTGGCCGGATCGATTTCCCACAATTCCTTGATGCCGATGCTGTACGACTGCGGATCCTTGCCCTTGTTCAGGTCGTACTTGACCATCAGCTGCTTGCCGAGGTGACCGCGCGAGCCTTCGGCGAACAAGGTGTACTTGGCATGGAGTTCCATGCCGAGCTGAAAGGCTGACGTCGGCTTGCCGTGGCGGTCCACGCCCATATTGCCGGTCGCTACGCCCTTGACCGAGCCATTCTCGTTGTACAGAATTTCCGCGGCTGCGAAGCCCGGGAAGATTTCCACGCCGAGCGCCTCGGCCTGCTGGCCCATCCAGCGCACCACATTGCCCAGCGAAATCACGTAATTGCCGTGGTTTTCAAAGCAGGCCGGGGTGATGAAGGCGGGGGTCTGGTAGGCCTTGGTTTCAGTCAGGAACAGGATGCGGTCTTCGGTCACGGCCGTATTGAGCGGCGCGCCGAGTTCCTTCCAGTTCGGAATCAGTTCAGTCAGTGCGCGCGGGTCCATCACGGCGCCGGACAGGATATGCGCGCCAATTTCGCCGCCTTTTTCCAGCACGCAAACGGACACTTCCTGGCCCTTTTCGGCCGCCATCTGTTTCAGGCGGATGGCGGCGGACAGGCCGGCAGGCCCCCCGCCGACGACGACGACGTCGTACTCCATTGCTTCGCGCGGACCGTATTGTTCGAGGATGTTGATAGGCTCTGTCATGGTCTCATCATGGGATAGAAAAATTTAAGCACGAGTGTGCGGCTTTTTGTCGAGGATTGCAACTTTGGCGCCATTTTACGGACAATATTAGACGCTGCCATCTAATACTGGCAATTTGTGACATCATTATGCTTTCGCAAGACCACCGCACAGGAGCCGATCGTGGGTATTGAAGTAAATTTCGAAGGAAAAATCGCACTGATTACCGGCGCATCGAGCGGCCTGGGCGCGCGTTTCGCCAAGGCCCTCGCTGGCGCCGGCGCCCAGGTCGTGCTGGCCTCGCGCCGCACCGACCGCCTCAAGGAGCTGCGTGCCGAAATCGAAGCCGACGGCGGCGCCGCGCACGTGGTCTCGCTCGACGTGACCGATCTGGCCAGCATCAAGTCGGCCATTGCGCACGCCGAAACCGAAGCCGGCCCGATCGACATACTGGTTAACAACTCGGGTGTTTCGACGACCCAGCGCCTGATCGACGTGACGCCGGAAGATTACTCCTACGTTATGGACACCAATTTGCGCGGCGCCTTTTTCGTGGCCCAGCAAGCGGCCAAGCGCATGATCCAGCGCGCCAAGGGCGATCCGAAAAAACAGCATCGTATTATCAACATTGCCTCCGTGGCCGGCCTGCGCGTACTGCCTCAAATTGGCGTGTATTGCATGAGCAAGGCTGGTGTGGTGCAAATGACCAAGGCCATGGCGGTGGAGTGGGGTAAATATGGCATTAACGTCAATGCGATTTGTCCTGGTTATATATCCACTGAAATCAACGAAGAATATTTCGCCACCGAACAAGGCCAGAAACTGATCGACATGCTTCCGCGCAAGCGTCCAGGCAAGCCGGAAGACCTGGACGGCTTGCTGCTGTTGCTGGCGGCCGAGGAAAGCCACTTCATCAACGGTGCGATCATCACCGCCGATGATGGTATGACAGCGCAGTAAAGTAAAAGTTCGTCGCGGTGCAACGCCGCGCACGTGGATCGCCTGCCCAGCCTGGGCCCTGCCTCCATGAACAAACAAATGCAAAACCGGGAACAAAGCCCGGTTTTGCATTTAAAGCCAGATTTCGGGTATTATTCGCGCCTCTCCGTTTGTCCCCAACACGCAGTCCTGCAGTTTCGCGCTATCGGCGCACCAGTCGACATCGCGTTTATTGCTCCCCAATCCCCTCTAATGCGCCTCTTCTGTTGTTTATCAGATATTTTATTTGCATAAAATCCCGTAACAGTGGGACAATTCGGACCTTCTGTTGCTTGCCGCTACTTTAGTTTCTCGAATGGAAGTATTCCTCTAGGAGCCAGCATTACCGGCAGTTTATAATTTAGGCTGTACGTACCTTAGAGAAATAAGTAACAAAATGCGAGTAGACGGCCTCAAGTTTTCCATTGCTGCGCATTCGGCGTGGGCGCCTGGACTGGCAACGGCCGAGGCCTGGGCCGGATGGGCACAGGCGCCGGTCAGGATCGGTGAGGGTCCCGATCCGGCCGTGTCCGCGATGCCTGCCATGCTGCGCCGGCGCGCCGGCTTCCTCGGCAAGATGGCGCTCGAGGTGGCCTACCGCTGCCTGGACGGCCGCACCGATATTGCCGCGGTTTTCTGTTCGCGGCATGGTGAAGTGTCGCGCGCGGTGGACCTGCTGGGCGAGCTGTCCCAGGGCGAGCCGATGTCGCCGACCGGCTTCGGCCTGGCCGTGCATAACGCCAGCGCCGGCCTGTTCTCGATCGCACGCACCGACCGCGCCAATCACATGGCCCTGTCGGCCGGCGCGGCGAGCGTCGAACATGGCGTGGTCGAAGCCTGCGGCCTGCTGGCCGACGGCGCGCCCATGGTCCTGCTGGTGGTGTACGACTGCGCACTGCCGGCGGCTCTCGCGCATTTCGAAGATTGCGACGAGCAGCCGCACGCGTGGGCATGGCTGATGACCGCGCCCGGCGCCGACGCCATCGGCCTGGCCTGCGACGCTGCCGACGGCACGGCGCCGGTGTCGACCCAGCCCGGTGGCCTGGACGTGCTGCATTTCCAGTTGAGCGGTGCCGCGAGCCTGGTGCGCCAGGCGGGCGTGCAGCGCTGGACCTGGACGCGCGATGTTTGACCGGATCGGCCGCTACTGGCGCGTGCTCGCCACCGGCATCAGTTTTCTCGCCTTCGGTATCGGCGGCCTGCTGCTGCGCATCGCGGTCTTTCCGCTGCTGCAGCTGGTGGTGTGGGAGCGCGCCGCGCGCGTCACCGCGGCACGCGCCGTCCTGCGCCTGACGTTTCGCGGGTTTGTGGGCCTGATGCGCGGCCTCGGTGTGCTGCGCTATAAATTCATCGGGCTCGAAAAGCTCGAACGGGGTGGCCTGCTGATTCTCGCGAACCACCCGTCGCTGATCGATACCGTGTTCCTGATGGCGTTCGTGAAACGCGCCGACTGCATCGTCAAGAGTCACCTGTGGAATAACCCGTTCACCCGTGGTCCGGTGCGCGCCGCCGGCTACATCAGCAACGACAGCGGCGAGCAGCTGGTCGAGGCGTGCATCGCCTCCCTGCGTGCCGGGAACAACCTGATTATCTTCCCGGAAGGGACGCGCACCCCGGCCGGCGGCGCGATCAGCCTGAAACGCGGTGCCGCCAACATCGCCGTGCGCGGCGCACGCGCCGTGACCCCGGTGCTGATCGACTGCCAGCCGCCGACCCTCGGCAAGGGCGACAAGTGGTGGCGCGTGCCGGAGCGTTTCGTGCAGTTCCGGCTTGAAGTGAAAGACGATATCGAGGTCGGCACCTTTCTTGGCGCCGGCGTGAGCGAAGTAATGGCGGTGCGTCATTTGACGGATCACCTGCAACAATTTTTTACTGGAGAGTACCAAGGCCATGCTTGAAACAGAAGTCAAACAACTGATCATCGACGTCCTGCAACTGGAAGATATTAGCGTCGACGATATCGATAGCGCCGCGCCGCTGTTCGTCGAAGGCCTCGGCCTGGACTCGATCGATGCGCTGGAACTGGGCGTCGCGCTGCAGAAGCGTTACGGCATTTCGCTGTCGGCCGATTCGGAAGACACCCGCAGCCATTTCGCGTCGGTGCGCGCGCTGGCGGCCCTGATTGAAACCCACCGCAAAAAGTAAGGAGTTTGTATGGTAGACGTAAACAATATGAGCCGTGACGAGCTGTATGCGTGGGTTGTCGATCTGCTGGCCGACATGTTCGAGCTCGATAAATCCTCGTTGACGGCCGACTCGAACCTGTACGCCGATCTCGATATCGACAGCATCGACGCAGTCGACCTGGCGGTCAAGCTCAAGCAGCTGACCGGCAAGCGCCTGCAGCCGGAAGTGTTCAAGACCATCCGCACCATCGGCGACGTGGTCAACGCGCTTGACGATCTGGTCGAGGAGCAGGCGTTATAAGCATGCGCCTGTTGGCGGGGCTGCTGGCCGCGATGTCGGTCGTGCTCACCCTGTGTTATCCGCTGGCCGTCTGGTACGGGCAGGGGAGGGTGGAGCCGCGCTGGCTTGCGGTGCTGCTGGTGCTGGCCGCCCTGGCGCGCCTGCCTGCCATGAAGGTCAGCCTGGCTGCACGCTGGTCGGCCGCTGGCGCCCTGGCGCTGGCCGCCGTCACGGTGATGGGTAACGCCATGCTGCCGTTGAAACTGTACCCGGTGCTGGTCAATGCCGCCTTGTTGGGAGCATTTGCCTACACCCTTACCACGCCGGTGTCGATGGTCGAACGCTTCGCGCGCATGCGCGAGCCGGACCTGCCGCCTGCGGCGGTGGCGTACACGCGCACGGTGACCAAGGTATGGTGCGTGTTTTTCGTGGTGAACGGCGCCATTGCGCTGGGCACCGCACTGTGGGCCACGCAAGAGGTCTGGTCGCTGTACAACGGCGTCATTGCGTACGGTCTGATGGGCGTACTGTTCGCCGCTGAATTTTTGGTACGTCTGCGCTTTAAGCGATTGCATCATGGTTGATCTGTTTTCTGTTCTCGGTACACGCGATGGCGCCGCCATCGCCGGCTGGCGTGAGGTGGCTGGCGTCCGCGCGCCCGTCACCATCGGCGCACTGCGCGAGCGGGTGGGAGCATGGCGCGCGCTGGCCCTGCGTACCTCCGGCACCAACGCCGCCCTGTACATCGAGGACAGCCTTGAATTTGCCGCCGCGCTGGTGGGCGCCTGGCAGGCCGGTAAGACCGTGTGGCTCACCGCCGACACGCTCGACGCCAGCTGCATCGCGCTGGCGCGCTCGGTCGATTGTTTCCTGGGCGAGTTCGCGCCGCGCTGGAAGCCGCTGCAGCCGGCGCTTGACGACGCCTGCGCGCTGCCATGGAGCGGGCCTGATGGCGCCTTTCCGGCGCTGGTGGTGCATACCTCCGGCAGCACCGGTGCGCCGCAGGCGATCCCGAAACAACTCTCGCAGCTCACCAGCGAAGTGGCCACGCTCGAGGCGCTGTTCGGTCCCGCCATCGGCGAGGCCGAGATTTTCTCGACCGTCTCGCACCAGCATATCTACGGCCTGCTGTTCAAGGTCTTGTGGCCGCTGGCCGCCGGCCGTGCGATTCACGCGGCCAGCCTGGCCTATCCCGAACAGCTCGCGCAGATGCTCGGACAGCGTCCCTGCGTGCTGGTGGCCAGCCCGGCTCACCTGAAACGCTTGCCGGCCCACCTGGACTGGAGCGCGGCGGCAGCCTGCCTGCGCGCGGTGCTTTCGTCCGGCGGCCCGCTCGCGCCCGACGCATCGGTGGCGGCCGCCCACCTGCTCGGCCAGATCCCGACCGAAATCTACGGCAGCTCGGAAACCGGCGGCGTGGCCTGGCGCCGCCACCACGCCGGCTCGCCCGGCGCATGGGAAGCGCTGCCCGGCGTCGCCTGGCGCATCGCGCCCGACAGCGGCCGCCTCGAAGTGCAGTCGCCCCACCTGGGCGACGCTGCCTGGCTGGCGCTGGAAGACCGGGTCAACCCCGCGCCGGACGGGCGCTTCCTGCTGCTCGGGCGCGGCGACCGCCTGGTCAAGATCGAAGAAAAACGCATTTCGCTCGATGCCATCGAAGCCGCTCTGGTGGCATCTGGCCTGGCCAGCGAAGCGCGCGTGATCGTCTGCCCCGAGCGGGCCGGCGAGCGCCAGGTGCTGGCCGGGTTCGTGATTCCATCGGCCAGCGGGCGCGCACTGCTCGACGCCGAAGGCAAGCAGGCCCTCAACGCGCTGCTGCGCGCTCACCTCGGACGCGTGGTGGAAGCGGTCGCGCTGCCGCGCCGCTGGCGCTACCTCGATCAATTGCCGCTCAACGCCCAGGGCAAGACCACGCACGCACAGCTGCTTGCGCTGCTCGGCGTGGGCGACGCCCGTCCGCGCGTGCCGCAGGTGCGCCTGCTGGAGCAGGACGCGCAGCGCACCCTGCTCGAAATGGTCGTGCCGTCGACCTTGTTCTACTTCGACGGCCACTTCACCCAAGCCGCCGTGCTGCCGGGCGTGGTGCAGGTCGACTGGGCGATCCGCTACGGCCGCCAGCACTTTGCGATGGCGCCAATGTTTCGCGCCATCCATGCGCTCAAGTTCCAGCAGGTGGTCAGGCCCGACACCCCGTTCCACCTTGAGCTCAAGTACGACAGCGCCGCCGACGGCGCCAGCGGCACCCTGCATTTCCGTTATTTCTCCGACGCCGGGCAGCACGCCGGCGGTCGCATCCTGTTTGGTACTTAACCTAAAGCGTCGTATGTTAGATAAAAAATTCTCCCCTGATCGCCAGACTGCCTTTGAAGCCCGTTTTGAAGCGCAAAAAATCGCCTTCGGCCCGGTCGTATTCCAGTGCGTGCGTTACGCGTGGAAGCGCGGGATGCTGCAAACGCTGGCCGACGCCGGCGAAACGGGGCTGTCCATCGCCGACATGGCGGGTACCGGCCGCTGGACCGAATACGCGCTCAAGGTCGTGCTGGAAACCTGCCTGTCGGCCGGCGTGGTGTTCGTGCACGATGGCCGCTATGCGCTCGACAAGGCTGGCTTTTGCGTCCTCACCGACAGCATCACCCAGATCAACATCGACTTCAACCACGATGTCTGCTACCAGGGCTTGTTCAAGCTGGACGAGTCGCTCGACGCCGAAAAGCCGATCGGCCTCAAAGCGCTGGGCGAATGGCCTACGCTGTACCAGGGCCTGTCGGAACTGTCGGAGCCGGCCAAGACCAGCTGGTTCGCCTTCGACCACTATTATTCGGACACCTCCTTCCCCTCGATCATGCCGGACGTGTTTGCGACCGCGCCGCGCAAGGTGATGGACGTGGGCGCCAACACCGGCAAATTCAGCTGCGTCGCGCTGGACTACAACGCCGACGTCGAGCTGCACCTGGTCGACTTGCCGCGCCAGTTGTCGGTCGCCGCGACCTCGCTGGAAACGGCCGGCGTGCGCGAACGCGCGCACCTGCACCCGACCGACCTGCTCGACGCGGCCGTGGCGCTGCCGGCGGGGATGGACGTGATCTGGATGAGCCAATTTTTGAGCTGCTTCTCCGAGCCGGCGATTGCCACCATCCTTCAGCGCGCCGCCGCGGCACTGGCGCCGCAGGGCCAGCTGCTGGTGATGGACACCTTCTGGGACCGCCAGCGCTACGACATCGCTTCCTACTGCCTGATCAACACCTCGCCGTATTTCACGGCCATGGCCAGCGGGAACAGCAAGATCTACGAGAGCGGCGACTACGTGCGCCTGGCCGAAGCGGCCGGCCTCAAACTGCTCACCGCGCGCGACGGCATCGGCTACTGCCACTCGCTGCTGCGCTTCGGCCGGGCGGAGTAACAGCATGTTCAAGCCTTGCGTGATGATCCCCGTGTACGACCACGAGCACGCCATCGGCGCCGTGGTCGAGGCGGTGCTCGCTCACGGCCTGCCGTGCATACTGGTCGACGACGGCAGCAAGCCGTCGTGCGCGCGCGTGCTCGACCAGCTGGCGGCGGCGCATCCCGGCACGGTCGTGCTGGAGCGCCACGCCGTCAACCAGGGCAAGGGCGCGGCAGTGCTGACCGGTTTTCGCAGCGCCGCGCAGGCTGGCTACACGCATTTGCTGCAGGTCGATGCCGACGGCCAGCACAACACCGACGACATTCCCCGCTTCGTGGCGCTCTCGCGCCTGCATCCGCACGCGGTCATCGCCGGCTGCCCGGTGTACGACCAGTCGGTACCGAAGCATCGCCTGTACGCGCGCTACCTGACCCACGTCTGGATCTGGATTAACACCTTGTCCTTCGCGATCCGCGATTCGATGTGCGGCTTTCGCATCTATCCGGTGGCGCCGGTGGTGGCGCTGGCGGCGCGCTGCTCGCTGGGCAAGCGCATGAACTTCGACTCCGAAATCCTGGTGCGCCTGTTCTGGGACGACATGCAGGTAGTGAACCTGCCCACGCGCGTGACCTACCCGAGCGACGGCGTGTCGCACTTCATGGCCTTTCGCGACAATGTGCTCATTTCGCGCATGCATACGGTGCTGTTCTTCGGCATGCTGATCCGCCTGCCGAAGCTGCTGGCGCGCAAATGGCGGGCCTCATGACCAGGCTGCACGCCAGCCACTGGGCCGCGATCTCGGAATCGAGCTTCGTGGGCGGCATGCGCCTGTTGTTCTGGGTGTGCCGCGTGTTCGGCCGCTGGCCGTTCCGGGTGGTGCTCTATCCCGTGCTGGCCTGGTACGTGCTGACCAAGCCGGCCGCACGCCGCGCCTCGATGAATTATCTCGACCGCGTGCGCGCCTTCGCGCCGGCGCCAAACGGCTGGTACGGCGTGCTGCGCCACTTCGGCAGCTTTGCCGAAGCCATTCTCGACAAGATGCTGCTGTGGGGCGGCCTGTTCGACAAGAACCTGGTCAGCCACCTCGGCATGGAACCGATGCGTCGCCTGCTGGACGAAAAGCGCGGCGCGGTGCTGGTCTGCACGCACCTGGGCAACGCCGACTTGTGCCGCGTGCTGTCGAACGACGTGCCGGGCCTGAAACTGACGGTGCTGGTGCACACGCGCCACGCGCAAGCATTTAATAACATGCTTGCCTCGCTCGACCCGCGCAGCCAGACCAATCTGCTGCAGGTGACCGAGATGAATCCGGCCACCGCGATGATGCTGTCGGAGCGGATAGGGCGGGGCGAGTTCGTCGTCATCGCGGGCGACCGCGTGCCGGTCTCGCCCGACCCGCGCGTGGCGCTGGCGCCGTTCCTGGGCGTTGAGGCGCCTTTTCCGGTCGGGCCGTACGTGCTGGCCTCGATCCTGCAATGTCCGCTCTACATGATGTTCTCGACCCGCGTCGGACGCGGCTACGAAGTGCACTTCGAACTGCTGCGCGAATCGGTGCGCCTGCCGCGCAAGGGCCGCGACGAAGTCCTGGCCCAGGTGGCCGGCGACTTCGCGGCGCGCCTGCAGCACCACTGCATTCGTTCCCCGCTCGAGTGGTTCAACTTTTACGATTTTTGGCATTTACCCCATCTGGACAAGAATGATGCATCCTGACCTGACCACTACCCGCCGCGCCGTCCAATTCGACCGCGAACGTCTGACGATCGAAGATATCGTCGATATCGCGCGCGGCACCGCCAGCGCCGTGCTCTCGCCCGACCCGGTGTTCCGCGCGGCGATCGCGCGCGGCGCCGACTTCCTCGACCGCCTGCTGCGCGAGGACGGCACCATTTACGGCGTGACCACCGGTTACGGCGACTCGTGCACGGTATCGATTCCGCCCGACCTGGTGGCCGAACTGCCGCATCACCTGTATACCTATCACGGCTGCGGCCTGGGCGAGTACCTCACGCCCGCGCAAACGCGCGCGGTGATGGCCACGCGCCTGGCGTCGCTGTCCAAGGGCTTTTCGGGCGTGAGCGTCGAACTGCTGGAACAGATCGCGCGCCTGCTCGACGCCGGCCTCTTGCCGCTGATCCCGAGCGAAGGCTCGGTCGGCGCCAGCGGCGACCTGACCCCGCTGTCGTACCTGGCAGCGGTGCTGTGCGGCGAACGCGAAGTATGGCGCGACGGCGTGCAGGTTCCGGCCGCCCAGGCCTTGAAGGAAGCCGGCATCACGCCGCTGCGCCTGCGTCCGAAGGAAGGGCTGGCGATCATGAACGGCACCGCCGTCATGACCGCGCTGGCCTGCCTGGCCTACGACCGCGCCGAGTACCTTACGCGCCTGTGCACCCGCATCACCGCCATGGCCTCGTTCGCGCTCGACGGCAACGCGCACCACTTCGACGAAACCCTGTTCTCGGTCAAGCCGCACGCCGGCATGCAGGGCGTGGCCGCGTGGCTGCGCCAGGACCTGCACGTCGGCCAGGCCGAACGCAACGGCAAGCGCCTGCAGGACCGCTACTCGATCCGCTGCGCGCCGCACGTCATCGGCGTGCTGGCCGACGCGCTGCCGTTTTTCCGCCAGTCGATCGAAAATGAACTCAATAGCGCCAACGACAATCCGATCATCGATGCCGAAGGCGAACGCGTGCTGCACGGCGGGCATTTCTACGGCGGCCATATCGCCTTTGCGATGGACGGCATGAAGAATGCGGTGGCCAACCTGGCCGACCTGCTGGACCGCCAGATGGCGCTGCTGGTCGACAGCCGCTACAACCACGGCCTGCCGGCCAACCTGTCGGGCGCCGAAGGGCCGCGCGCGGCCATCAACCACGGCCTGAAAGCCTTGCAGATCAGTTCTTCGGCGTGGACCGCGGAAGCGCTGAAACTGACCATGCCGGCGTCGGTGTTCTCGCGTTCGACCGAGTGCCACAACCAGGACAAGGTCAGCATGGGCACCATCGCCGCGCGCGACTGCCTGCGCGTGCTGGAACTGACCGAGCAGGTTGTCGCCGCGCTCTTGATCACGGTGCGCCAGGGCGTGTGGCTGCGCCTGCGCGTCAATCCGGAAAACCCGGCGCCGCAAGCGCTGCGGGACATGATGGACCAGCTGGGCGAAGACGTGGCCCCGGTGGCCGAAGACCGCCGCCTGGAGCCCGAGCTGCGCGTGCTGATCGCGCGCCTGCGCGAGCAAGCCTGGAGCCTGTATGCGTAGGGGCGCGCTGCCGAGCCGCTGGTTCGCCGAGACCGAGATGCAGGTCCAGTTCTTCGACCTGGACCCGATGCAGATCGTCTGGCACGGCAACTACGTCAAATACCTCGAAGTGGCGCGCTGTACGCTGCTCGACAAGATCGACTACAACTACGAGCAGATGAAGGCGTCGGGCTTCGCCTGGCCGGTGATCGACATGAACCTGCGCTATATCGGGCCGGCCGTGTTCGGCCAGCGCCTGACCCTGCGCGCCGAAATCGTCGAATACGAAAACCGCCTGAAGATCGATTATCTGATCAGCGATGCGGCCAGCGGCAAGCGCCTGAACCGCGCCAGCACAACCCAGGTGGCCGTCGATATCGCCAGCGGCGAGATGTGTTTCATGTCGCCGCCCGTGCTGTTCGAAAAATTAGGAGTAAGCCCCGCATGAAACGTTTCATCTTCGCCCTCGCCATCAGCGCCGCCTGCGCTGTTGCCGGCGCTAGCGCGCCGATCGCCAAAATCCAGGCATTGCTGGCCAAGCCGACAGTCCTGTGCGGCCGCTTCGACCAGACCAAGCACCTGGCCGGCATGAAAAAACCGCTCGCCTCGAACGGCCGCTTTTGCGTCGTGGCGGGCAAGGGCGTGCTGTGGCGCACCCTGAAACCATTCCCGAACACCCTGCGCCTGACGCGCGACGAAATCGTCAGCTTCCAGGGCGAGCGCGTGGCGATGCGCCTCGAAGCGAAGCAGGAACCGACGGTGCGCATGATTAACAGCGTGCTGTTCTCGCTGCTGTCGGGCGACCTGGGCCAGCTCGAGACCCTGTTCGAGGTCGACGGCGGTGTTGACGGCGGCACCTGGAACGTCGCGCTCAAGGCGCGCCAGCCGGCACTGGCCAAGGCCATCGGCGCCATTTCGCTCGATGGCGGCGCGTACGTGAAGAATATCCAGATCGTTGAAGCGAGCGGCGACAAGACCTTCATCGTCTTCACCGAGATCAAGACAGGCGAGGGCGCCATCACCGCTGAAGAGGCGGCGCTGCTGTGAATCCCGAGGTAAAGCGGCACAAGTGGCTGGCCTGGCTCTGGGCGCTGGTGGTGTGCGCCCTGCTGGGGCATAACGCCTATCTGTGGGTGGTCCAGCGCATCGTGCCCGACACCGACATCCTGGCCTTGCTGCCGGTGCAGGAGCGCGACCGCGTTCTGCAGGAGTCGTTCACCCACATGGTCGACGCCGCGCAGCAGCGCGTGATCGTGCTGGTCGGCGCCGCCGAGTGGGATGACGCCAAGCGCGCCGCCGACGCCTACAACGCCGTGCTGGCCAGCCAGCCCGGCGTGCTCGAAGCGGTCAAGCTGTCCGACGAAACCCAGGGCGACTGGCTGGCGCCATTCCAGAAGCACAGCGTGGCTTTGCTCACCGCGCAGCAGGAAGCGCAGCTGCGCAGCGCGAGCCCGCAATTCTGGACCGACGCCGCCCTGGCCAAGCTGTACTCCGCATTCTCCGGTCCCAAACTGGGCGCCTTCCGCGACGATCCGTTCGGCCTGTTTTCCGGCTGGGTCCAGGAACGCGCGCAGGAAACCCCGGTGCGTCCGCGCGACGACAAGCTGTTCGTGGCCGACGGCGAGCGCCAGTACGTGCTCATGCCGCTGACCATGCGCGCGCCGGCATTCTCGATGACGGCCCAGCAAACCGTGGTGCCGCTGCTCGAACGGGCCAAGCAGGCCGCGCTCAAGGCCGCCCCGCAGGCCAAGGTGATCACCGCCGGCGTGGTGCTGCATGCATCAAACGCCAGCAGCCAGGCCGAAGGCGAAATGTCCACCATCGGCCTTGGCTCGCTGGCTGGCATCGTGCTGCTGACATGGTTCACCTTCCGCTCGCTGCGGCCGATCGCGCTGGTGCTGCTGTCGATCGGGATCGGCTTTCTCGGTTCGCTATCGGTGTGCTGGCTGCTGTTCGGCCGCATCCACCTGCTCACGCTCGTCTTCGGGGCAAGCCTGATCGGCGTGGCCCAGGATTACGGCATCTACTTCCTGTGCAACCGCCTGAGCGCCGATCCGGCCGAGGGTTCGGTGCGCCTGCTCAAGCGCCTGCTGCCGGGACTGTGCCTGACGTTGCTGGCGGCGGTGATCGGCTACATGGGCCTGGGCTTGACGCCGTTTCCCGGCCTGCGTCACATGGCCGTGTTCTCCGCGGTCGGACTGGTGTTCGCCTGGCTGACGGTCATTTGCTGGTTCCCGCTGCTCGTTTCCGGCGGCACTTTGACAACCGGTGCACTGGCCCACCGCTACGGCGCCACGCTGGCTCACTGGCCGCAAGCGCGCATGAATGCGCGCACGCTCGTCATTGCGGCCCTGTTCGTGGCGGTGGCGGGTTTCGGCTGGTCGCGCCTGGGCGTCAACGATGACATCCGCTCGCTGCAGAACCCGCCCAAGCATCTGATCGACGACCAGATCAAATTGAGCAAGCTGCTCGATGCGCCGACGCCCGTCCAGTACTTCCTGGTGCGCGGCGCCAGCGCCGAAATCGTGCTGCAGCGTGAAGAAGAACTCAAGCGCCGCCTCGACCCGCTGATCGCCGCCAAACGCATCGGCGGCTACCAGGCGATGTCGAACTGGGTGCCGTCGGTGCGCACCCAGCTCGAACGGCGCGCCCTGATTGACAGCAAGCTGCTGGCGCCGGGCGGTCCGCTCGACGCGGTGGCCAAGGCCATTGAAGAAGACAGTGCCTGGAGCGCCGCCACCCGCGCGCACCTGATGGCGCCGCGCGCGCCGCTCACGCCCGCGGAATTCCTGAAGACCCCGCCGAGCGAGCCTTGGCGCCACCTGTGGCTGGGCGACATCGACGGCGTCCACGCCAGCATCGTCGCGCTGCGCGGCATGAGCATGGCCGCGCTGCCGGAGTTGCGCCGCGCAGGCGAGGGCATGGAAGGTGTGCAGTGGGTCGACAAGGTAGCCGAGATTTCATCGGTGCTGGGCCGCTACCGCCAGTACATGGGCTGGGTGGTCCTGGGGGCGTACGCGGTGGTGTTCGCGCTGCTCTATCCGCGCTACCGCGGCAACGCCTGGCGTGTGCTGGCGCCAAGCGCGGTCGCGAGCATCGCCACCCTGGCGGTGCTCGGCCTCACCGGCCAGGCGCTGCAACTGTTCCACGTGCTGGCACTGATGCTGCTGCTCGGCGTCGTGGTCGACTACGGCATCTTCATGCAGGAGCACCCGGGCCGGCGCAATACCACGCCATGGCTGGCGGTCGGCCTGTCGGCGGCCAATACGCTGCTCGCTTTCGGCTTGCTTGGCCTGAGCCGCACCCCTGCGCTGCAGGCGTTCGGGCTGACGATGCTGATCGGGACCACGCTGGCGTGGCTGCTGGTCCCTTATTTTGCGAATACCAAGGAAAATGAACATGCGTGATTCCCGCCTCCACCTGGCTGCGCCGCTGCTGGCCGCCGTGCTGCTGGCCGCCTGCAGCACGCCGCCGGCGCCCATCGCGCGGCTCGGCATCAAGCTGGCGCCGCAAGCGCTGGAGTCGACCATCAGCGTGCAGCAGCACCTCAAGGTCGAACGCAAGGGCCGCATCGACGAACTCGATGCCGCGGTCGAAGTCGACCCGCAGCAGGTGCAGATGGTCGGCCTGGCTTTCGGCCAGCGCGTCCTGAGCCTGAGCTATGATGGCAAGGAACTGACGTCGTGGCGCCACATGATGCTGCCCAAGCAGGTGCGCGCCGAAGACGTACTCGAAGACATGCAGCTCACCTTGTGGCCGGCCGACGCCATCGCCCGCAGCCTGCCGCAGGGCTGGCGCATCGAAGACGCCGGCCTGCGCCGCACCCTGACCCTCGATGGCGCGGTGGTGGCCACGATTACCTACACGCAGATGCCGCGCTGGACTGGCACCGTGATCCTCGACAACCTGCGTTACGATTACCGCCTGACCATCGAGTCGGCGCCCTGATGATGAAGCTGTATCTAAACGAATGCGGGATCGTCTGCGCGCTGGGCGACTCGCACGAACAAGTCAAACGCGCCCTGTTCGCCGGCGAGAGCGGCATCGCGCCGACCGACGCCTGGTCGCCGGGCCGCGTGCTGCCCCTCGGGCGCGTGCTCACCGCGCTGCCCGACAGCGCCGCCCTCCCGCTCGGCCAGCGCAGCCGCAACAACCAGCTGGCCCTGGCCGCGCTGGCGCAGATTCGCGCCGCGGTCGATGCGGCCGTGCTGCGCTACGGGTCCAACCGGATCGGCATCGTGATCGGCACCAGTACCTCGGGCATCGCCGAAACCGAAGCGGCCCTGCACGCCCACTTCACGGGCGCGGCGCTGCCGGCCGAATTCCATTACGCGCAGCAGGAGATGGGTTCGCCCGCCGCCATGCTGGCCCATGAATTGAACGTCACCGGCCCGGCCTATGCCCATTCGAGCGCCTGCGCATCCGGCGCCAAGGCCCTGGCCAGCGCCGCGCGCCTGATTCGCATGGGCCTGTGCGACGCCGTCGTTACCGGCGGCGTGGACACCCTGTGCGGGTTTACGGTTGCGGGTTTTTCGGCACTCGAATCGGTCAGCTCGGCGCGCTGCAATCCATTGAGCGCCAATCGCGAGGGCATCAACATCGGCGAGGGCGCGGCGCTGTTCCTGATGACGCGCGAGCCGGCTGCCGTCGCCCTGTGCGGCTGGGGCGAGGCGTCCGACGGGCACCACATGTCGGCGCCCGATCCGGCCGGCAGCGGCGCGCGCCTGGCGATCACCGAAGCGCTCGCGCGCGCCGGTATCGACGCGGCGCAGATAGACTATATCAACCTGCACGGCACGGCAACCATCCAGAACGATGCGATGGAGTCGCGCGTGGTGCATGACCTGTTCGGGCCAGCGGTGCCGGTCAGCTCGACCAAGGGCTTTACCGGCCATGCGCTGGGCGCGGCGGCGGCGCTGGAGGCGGCCTTGATCTGGCTGGCCATGCAGGATGATAATCCGGAAGGGCTGCTGCCCCCGCACCTGTGGGATGGCATGCCCGATCCGGCGCTGCCGGCGCTGAACGTGGCCGCGCCGGGTGCGCGCCTCGGGCGTCCGCTCGACTGGGCGTTGAGTAACTCGTTTGCGTTCGGCGGCTCGAACGCCACCCTGGTGTTGGGACGGACCCGATGAACAGTGACAGCTACCCCGATATCCGCGCGCTGGTCCCGCACGAAGGCGAGATGGTGTTTCTCGACCGTGTGCTCACGGCCGGCACCAGCACCTTGTGCGCGGAAGTGACGATCGGCCAGCGCAGCGTGTTTTTCGATGGCGCCGGCGTCGGTTCCTGGGTCGGCATCGAATACATGGCGCAGGCAATCGCCGCCCACGCCGGATTCTTGGCGCGCCTGCGCGGCGACGCGGTGCGCGTGGGCTTTCTGCTCGGCGCGCGACGCTACCAGACCAGCGTGCCCCTGTTCGCGCTGGGCAGCGTGCTGCATGTGCACGTGCAGCACGTGCTGCAGGGCGAGAACGGCCTGGGCGCGTTCGACTGCCGCATCGACGATGGCGCCAGCGGGGCCAATCTGGCCAATGCCACCATCACGGTCTTCCAGCCCGATAACGTTAACGAATTTTTGCAGCGGAGTTTTTAAATGAGTAGCCAGAGCAGTATCAACGAGACAGTATTGGTGACGGGTTCGTCGCGCGGCATCGGCAAGGCGGTTGCGCTGCGCCTGGCGCGCGATGGCTACGATATCGTCGTTCATTGCCGTAGCCAGCGTGCCGAGGCCGACGCGGTCGCGCGCGACATCGAGGCGATGGGCCGCCGCGCGCGCGTGCTGCAGTTCGACATCGGCGAGCGCGATGCCGCGGCCGCGGCCCTGCTGGCCGACATCGAGCAGCATGGCTGCTATTACGGCGTGGTGTGCAACGCCGGCGTGGCGCGCGACAATGCGTTTCCGGCCATGAGCGGCGAGGACTGGGATATCGTCCTCAAGACCAATCTCGATGGTTTTTATAACGTGCTCAATCCCCTCGTGATGCCGATGGTCCAGCGCCGCAAGGCCGGACGCATCGTCACCATGGCCTCGGTCTCGGGCCTGGCGGGCAACCGCGGGCAGGTCAATTACAGCGCCGCCAAGGCCGGCATCATCGGCGCCACCAAGGCGCTGGCGATCGAGCTGGCCAAGCGCGCCATTACCGTCAATTGCGTCGCGCCGGGTCTGATCGAAACCGACATGATCAGCGACGTGCCGATGGAAGAAGCGCTCAAGATGATTCCGGCCAAGCGGATCGGCAAACCCGAGGAAGTGGCCGCCGCGGTCAGCTTCCTGATCGGCGCCGATGCTTCGTACATCACGCGCCAGGTTATTTCTGTCAACGGAGGCATGGTATGAAGCACCGCGTCGTCGTCACCGGCATGGCCGGCATCAGCCCCCTGGGCAACGACTGGGCCGCGATTCGCACGCGCCTGGGCGAGTACCGCAACGCCATCGTGCCGATGCAGGACTGGGCCGACTATGAAGGCCTGAACACCAAACTGGGCGCGCCGGCCGCGCCCTTCGAGCTGGGCGAGCGCTTTCACCGCAAGGCCATCCGCAGCATGGGACGGGTGGCGTTGATGGCCACGCGCGCCAGCGAAATGGCGCTGGCCCATGCCGGCCTGCTGGAGCATCCGCTGCTCAAAAGCGGGCGCATGGGCGTGTCCTTCGGTTCGTCCGCCGGCACGCCGAGCGCGATCGGCGACTTTGGCCGCATGATGGAAGAGCGCAGCACGCGCGGCATCAACGCCACCACCTACATCAAGATGATGGCGCATACCGCACCGGTCAACATCGGCGTGTTCTTCGGCCTGACCGGGCGCGTGATCACGACGTCGTCGGCCTGCACCTCGGGCAGCCAGGGCATCGGCTATGCGTACGAAGCGATCCGCAACGGCCAGCAGACCGCCATGGTCGCCGGCGGCGCCGAGGAGCTGTGCGCGACCGAAGCGGCGGTGTTCGACACCCTGTTTGCCACCAGCACGCGCAACGACACGCCGGCCATCACGCCACGTCCGTTCGACAGCGCGCGCGACGGCCTGGTGATCGGCGAGGGCGCCGGTTGCCTGATCCTCGAAGAGCTCGAGCATGCGCTGGCGCGCGGCGCCACCATCCACGCCGAGCTGGTGGGCTTCGGCACCAACAGCGACGGCTGCCACGTCACGCAGCCGAATGCGGCGACGATGAAGATTGCGATGGAACTGGCCCTGGCCGACGCCGGGCTGGCGCCCGCAGCGATCGGCTATGTGAATGCGCACGGCACCGCCACGGAACAGGGCGACATTGCCGAAACGCAGGCCACGGCCGCGATGTTCGGGCCGCGTGTGCCGATCAGTTCACTGAAAAGCTATATGGGCCACACCCTGGGCGCGTGCGGCGCGCTGGAAGCGTGGATCAGCATCGAGATGATGCGCGAAGGCTGGTTTGCGCCGACCGTCAACCTGGAACAGGTCGATGCGCGCTGCGCGCCGCTCGACTACATCCACACCGAGGGCCGGCGTATCGACACCGACTACATCATGACCAACAATTTTGCGTTCGGCGGCATTA
Organism: Massilia pseudoviolaceinigra; assembly: GCF_030846505.1. Lineage (NCBI taxonomy): Bacteria > Pseudomonadati > Pseudomonadota > Betaproteobacteria > Burkholderiales > Oxalobacteraceae > Massilia > Massilia pseudoviolaceinigra. The sequence goes on from NZ_JAVCWL010000008.1 coordinate 37,755, forward strand.
ACACGTCGCTGATTTTTAAGAAGTATGGCTAAACCTGGAGATATACACGAATGAAAAAAATCCTCTCGACGATGGCAGTTCTGGCAGTTATCGGTAGCGCAGTTCCGGCCCACGCGGCCGACAAGAAATTGGTGTTGCCGTTCGCCGGTGCACTGGCAGACAACGGCGCCAAGGAACGCCTGGGCGACTCGATCGCATTCTATTATGGTGCACAGAAGACGCCGAAGGTACTGGAAAAGCGCGGCTCCGACCAGACCAGCCAGAAGACCAACGCCTTCAGCAAGACCGACACGGCAGTGTGCCATTGGGCCTTCCTGTCGGCCATGCTGGCATTGCAGAAGCGCGCCCAGGAAGTCGGCGCGAATGCGGTCATCAATATCACCAGCAACTACAAGAACGTTACGTATTCGAGCGAGACCGACTTTGAGTGCCACGTCGGTAATATCGTCGGCGGCGTCGCCCTGAAAGGCGACTTCGTGCGCCTGGCCGATGGCAAGAAGTAATTCCGCAGTCCTGAGCGCGGCCTGGAGTACAGGCCGCGCTGTCCGTCACAACCCGGCCCTGTCCGGGAACAGCTGTTCGGTCAGCTCGGCGATTTTTTTGTTGCCGCTGGCCATCTGGGACAGAACGCTGGAATCGCTGTCCACCTTGTAGGTGGCGCTGCCGACCTGCCTGCTATTTTTGTACACGATGATATCGGCCAGCGACAGGTGGAAAGATTGCAGGTAGCGCCAAGTGCCTGCATAGGTCGCGGTGAGCGGGCATTCGCCCAGCGACGCGCCTTCGGCCAGCACCCTCACTTCATATCCTTTGCCGACCAGGACCCGCTCGAAGATTTCGCGGATGGGCTGGGCGGCTTTCTTGTTATCGATGATGCACACCGTTTTGCTGCCGAGACGTTCCACCGGCTTGACGGTCTGATGGGTCCCGCAGCCGGAGAGGGCGAACAGGGCAAGGGAAATACAAGCGAGTCTGGCGATCATATTGTTTCTATTGTAAGTTTTCCAATGATTGAACCGTACCATCACGCCACGTAAGCGCTTTCCTCGCCCCTCGCGGCCAGCGCGCCGCGCAGTTACTTACGATCCGGCCAGGCGCGGGAACAGCTGGTCGACCAGCTCCGTGATTTTCTTCTCGGCGCCGATGAATTTGCCCATGTTGCCACCGCCCCTGGAGGCATCGTAGGTCGCCTTGCCGGCCGGCTTGGCGTTCTTGTAGACCACGATGTCGGCATACGCCATGTACATGGCCAGGTCCCAGCGCCAGGTCGCGGTATAGGTCGAGGTGACCGGGCACTCCACCAGGGACGTCCCCGAAGCCAGCTTCTTCACTTCATATCCCTTGTTGGTCAACGCGCGCTCGTAGGCGTCGAAGAAGGTCGCCCTGACGGCGGGATTGTCGACGATGCACACCACTTTGCTGTCGAAACGCTCGACCGGCTTGACGTTTTGGTGAATCGCGCAGCCGGAAAGAGCGAACAGGGCGACGGAGATGCAGGCCAGTCTGGAGATCATATGATTTCTTCACGGAAATTTTAGAGAGTCTGAACTATACCATTTCATTGTCGGGCAAAAACATTAATTGCATTGGTTGTTTTCCAGGCGTATTTTCGATCAAGCAGATGGCCGAGGTGCGCGACGCATCGAGCGATATCGCCCACAAACTGGCGTTGCTTGATCGACGGCGTGCAGCACCCCTTCCGGTCGGCACCAAACGCTCACCGGACACGCGGCGCTGTCATGCCCGATGCCGCCGTGCGGATTTGCTTGCATAGCCGGCGTGTTCGTGGCGTGCTGCCCGGGGGCGTCCTGCGGCCCCCCATGAAGACCGAAAAGATCAGCGGCTGACCCCGACCAGCTTGTGCACCAGCTCGGACGAGGTCGACGCCGAAAATTTGCGCATCAGTTTGGCTCTATGCATTTCCACCGTGCGCGGACTGAGGTCGGTTTCGCGTGCGATCACCTTGCTGGTCTTGCCTTCGACCAGCAGGGCTGCGATCTCGCGCTCGCGCGGAGTCAGTTCGGCCGTGACCGGCCGTTTTTCGCTGACATCCTCGAACGTCCACACGCCCGCGCCGAGCGGCTCGCGCGCATCGAGGGCGCGTCCGCTCACGTGGCACCAGAACAGTTCGCCCCCGGCGCGGCGCATGATGCGCTCGTCGGAATAGACGCCGCGCGCGTTCATCACCGGAATGATGCGGTCGCCCGTACGCAGGAATTCATCCATGGTCGGATACAGCACCTGGAAGGACTTGCCATCGAGTTCGCCGTGGCCGTAGCCGAACATCGAACTGAGCGCATCGTTGCAGGCCTGGATCACGCGGTCGACCGAAATGCACATGCCGACCGGCGCGTGGCGAAAAATCGTTTCGTAATCGATGGCGTATGATGCGGTCATTGGATGCTGTGCAGTGATTCGGAAGCGTTGGGAAACAACCGGTAGTTCTACGGTATTGTGCTTTTGGCCCGCGTATTTTATGCTGAGAATCCACTGTGCAGTGCAGTATGGACGAATTTAGCTTAACTATAAAAAGGGACAGGGAATGAACAAAGTTTATCCTGACGCGGCATCGGCGCTGGCCGGCATCGTGAGCGATGGCCAGACCATCGCAGTCGGCGGTTTCGGCCTGTGCGGCATACCGGAAGCGCTGATCCTGGCCTTGCGCAAGTCGGCTGTCACCAACCTGACGGTGATCTCCAACAATGCCGGCGTGGACGACTTCGGCCTCGGCCAGTTGCTCACCACGCGCCAGATCAAGAAAATGATTTCGTCCTACGTGGGCGAAAACAAGGAGTTCGCGCGCCAGTACCTGGCCGGCGAACTCGAACTCGAATTCACGCCGCAGGGCACGCTGGCCGAGAAGCTGCGTGCCGGCGGCTCGGGCATCCCCGCCTTCTTCACCAAGACTGGCGTGGGCACCATCGTGGCCGAGGGCAAGGAAGTGCGCGAGTTTGACGGAGAACAATACGTGATGGAGCGCAGTCTGGTAGCGGACGTGTCGCTGGTCAAAGCCTACATGGCCGACCGCGCCGGCAACCTGGTGTACCGCAAGACCGCGCGCAACTTCAACCCGAACGTGGCGATGGCCGGCAAGATCACCATCGTCGAAGTCGAGAAACTGGTGGAAGTGGGCGAGATCGATCCCGACCAGGTGCACACGCCGAGCATTTTCGTGCACCGCATCGTCGTCAACGCCACGCCGGAAAAGCGCATCGAACAGCGCACCGTGCGCACCAACTAAGACCACAGGAGAAGAAGATGGCATGGACTCGTGATGAAATGGCCGCACGCGCGGCAAAAGAATTGCAGGATGGTTTTTACGTGAACCTGGGCATCGGTTTGCCGACCCTGGTGGCGAACTACGTTCCGGCCAACATGGAAGTATTCCTGCAGTCGGAAAACGGCTTGCTCGGCATCGGTCCGTTTCCGACCGAGGAGGAAGTCGACGCCGACCTGATCAACGCTGGCAAGCAGACCGTGACGGCGCTGCCGGGCGCAGCCTACTTCAGCTCGGCCGATTCTTTCGGCATGATCCGTGGTGGCAAGATTAACCTGGCAATTCTGGGCGCGATGCAAGTGTCGGCCCGGGGCGACCTGGCCAACTGGATGATTCCAGGCAAAATGGTCAAGGGCATGGGCGGCGCGATGGACCTGGTGGCCGGCGTCAAGCGCGTGGTGGTGGTGATGGAACACGTCGCCACGGCCAAGGATGGCTCGACCTCGCACAAGATCTTGCCCAAGTGCGATCTGCCGCTGACGGGCGTGGGCGTGGTCGACCTGATCATTACCGACCTGGGCGTGATCGATGTCACCCCGGCCGGCCTGAAGCTCGTTGAGCTGGCCCCTGGCGTGACCAAGGAGCAGGTGGCGGCCGCCACCGGCGCCGAACTGGACGTCAGCGGGCTCTAGCATACCGCGCCCGCGTGGGGCGCAGCACGTGATCGATGTGGTGGACGGGCCGCTGCCGAAGCGCCCGATCACGGCGGTTCAGTCGTCGTCCTTGAGCATCCACACATACTTCATGTTCATCCAGGCCGCCACCGGCTTGCCGTTCTCCGTGCCGGGCTTGAACCGGCATTTCATGATGCCGGCGCGCGCCGCTTCGTCGAGCAGCGCATCTCCGCTCGACTTGTCGATGCGCGAGCTGGTGGCGCGCCCGTCCTCGCCGACCTTGAACGCCAGCGTGACAGTGCCGGTATGCCCGGCCTTGAAGGAAGCGGCCGGCCAGACCGGCTTGGCGCAGCTGGAAAAATCGGCGACCGGCGCAACCTTGGCCAGCGCGGGCGTGACGGCTGCCCGCTCGTCGCCGGCGTGCGCATACAGGCTGACGCAGGCGGCAACCAGTCCCAGCACGGGCAAGGATGCCTTCCAGTTGAGCGCCTGGCGGTCGGGTTGAACCAGGCGCCGCACGCGCGTCACCAGGTCGCCGCCGGCGGCCGCGATTGCCAGGTGGTGCGAGGAAAACTGCAAGCGCTCCAGTTCCGACAAGGCCCGCGCCAGCCGGCGCGGTTCGCCCAGATGGCGCGCCGCCAGATCGTCGGCGATCTGTTCGCGTTCGGTGCGGATGCGGCCCGAAATCCACCATACCGCGGGGTGATAGAACAGCAGGATCTCCACCACATTCTGGCCCAGGTTGACCAGGTAGTCGAAGCGCCGCACGTGCGCCATTTCGTGCGCCAGCAGCGCTTCGAGCAGGTCGGACGGCATGCCGGTCATCAGCGAGGCCGGCACCAGCACCACGGGACGCAGCCAGCCGATCGTCAGCGGGCTGTCCAAGTCGTCGACCACGCGCACGCGCACGGCACGTGTGATGCCGAAGGCGCTTGCCATGCGCCCGGCGCGCGCCTGCCATTCGGCGTCGGCCAGCGGTGCCTGGCTGGCGTGGCGTATCCATGCCAGTCCGGCCGCCATGCGCAGCGACAGTAGTGCCGCGCACACCGACCAGAAGCCGACGATCCACAGCAACCGTTCCTGCAGCCAGCCGGCCAGGCTGGCGTCATCGGCGCGCGCGCCGGCCATGATCTGGTCGGCAAAGCGCAGGTGCGCCGCGCTGGCGCCGCCGTCCTGCAGGCGCAGCGTCAGTTCGGCGGCGGGCCACAGCACGCAGGCCAGCAGCGCCGCGCAGGCCACGTTGTAGCGGTATTCGGGCCGGGTGTTGCGCATCAGGGCCAGCACGGCGGCGCTGGTGCAGCCGATCAGCAAGCCTTGCCAGGTGAAGTGGAGCAGGGTCCAGCCGATGCTGTCGATGAGGGACGCCGTCATTTGTCTTCTTCCTTGAGCATGTTTTCGATCTCTTCGCGCTCTTTTTTGCTGATGCCGCTGCGCAGGGCTGCCATGACCAGCGCCTTGGCCGAACCGGAAAACGCTTTCTGGATCAGGTCCTTGAGCAGGTTCGTTTGCAGCGAATCCTGGGCTTGCGCGGGCGCATAGACGTGCGAGCGTTCGCTTTCGTCGCGGATCAGCAAACCCTTGGTGTGCATGATCTGCATCAGGCGCAGCACCGTCGCATAGGTCACGTCGGGGCGCTCCTTCAGGATCGCCTGGTGCACCTGCTTGGCGGTCGCCGCGCCGAGTGGCCACAGGGTTTGCAGCAGATCGAGTTCGGCCGCTGTCGGCTTGGGCGGGGCAGGGAGTTTGGACATGGTGCGCCATTCGGGTAAGGGTAGTTGCTAGGTTAGCGTATCTAGACTTTCATGTCTAACAAATTATCCCGGAGCTTCATGGAATCGGGGGCGCCCAATTGTGCATGCGGGATCGAAATAGACATCATTGTCTATCTTGGCGCGTGCTGATAAACGGGCGCCGGCGGCGCTACACGGGTGCGAGGCGCGCGTCCTGATTTGCTTTGCCAGCGGTGGGCATGGGAAGTACCATGCCTGCAACAAGACACGAAGGAGCAGGCATTGAGCAAGGCACAAAGGCAGTGGAATCGGACCCTGACGCACCCGCGGGTTGGCGCATGAAGCCCGGCGCCGCGCACCTTGCGCTCGCGAGCATCGCCATCGCCGGCCTGACCTATGGGCTGGCGATCCTCGTCACGCGAGGTACTTTTGCGGGATGGACCGGCGGCTGCGGCGATTTCGGCATGCGCTGCGTGGGGCAGGGCGTGATCGTGCTGGGCGTGGGATGCCTGATCGGCCTGATATTTGCGCTGATCTCGCTCGGTCATGCCGACCCCCGCACCTGGCTTGGCTGGGCAGGTCTGCTGATGAACGGCGTGCCGCTGGCCGCGATCGGTGTGGGATGGGTCCTGATCGCGCTGCGTTAAGGCGTTATCAAGCTGGTGAATGCTCCCCGCCGCGCGGGGAGCCTGGCGGCTGCGATTACAGCTTCCACACATAATCGATGTCGGCCCAGCTTTCAACCGGCTTGCCCTTGGCGCTGGCCGCGCTGAACTTGCACAGTTTGATGGCATTGCGGGCGGCGTCGTCGAGCGCGACGTGGCCACTCGATTTTTTCACCTTGCTGTCGACAACATCACCGCTGGCGCCGATCAGGTAAGCCAGTTTCACCGTGCCGGCATGTTTGGCGGCGCGCGCCTCGGCCGGGTAGGCCGGTTTGGCGCAGGAAGTCAGGTCGGCGACGGCGTGGGCTTTCTCGCCTTTGGCCGGCGCGGCGTGCGCCCCGCCGGCCACGCAGCCGGCCGCGAGGGCAAACAGGGCCAGGCTGCGTGTCAGGCGGGCCGGAATGCCCGGGGTCGAAGTTGGGGAAGGGGTCATGCAATCTCCTTGGTTGGCGTCGTGCGCCTTGGTTTGGGTGGGGTGCCTGATTTATAGATTAATCTGTCTAGACAGAGTTGTCTATAACTTTTTTCAATCCTCTTTCAATTGAATAATTGTTATAGACAATACTGTCTACATTCTCTATTCTCGCGTTCTCATCATCAGATTAACATCCGGAGAAACCATGCTCAAAACGATTGCCGCCCTTGGCGCACTGACCTTGCTGCCCATGTCCGCGCAGGCTGCCGGCTTGCCCGACTATCCATTCATCCATGTCAGCGGCACGGGTGCCACGACTGCGATGCCCGACCTGGGGCAGATCGACTTCGAGATCAGCGCCTTCGACGCCGACCCTGCCGTGGCGGTGGGTGTGGTGCGGACGCGCGCCACCGAAATCCGCGCGGCGATGGCGCAGGCGGGCGTGCCGCTGGAGGATGTGGAGGTGCGCGATGTGCGCAAGGACTTGCGCAAGCCGGACCCGAATGCGGCGCCGGGACCGGTGCAGTACGATATCCGCGCCGGGGTGCGCATCAACGTGCGCGACCTGACCAAATGGCGCGTTGCTGCGGCGTCGCTGCTGAACATGCCGAACCTGGACGGCTTCATGACGGTGTTCGATACCACCGAGCGCGAAAAAATCGAGATGGAACTGGCGACCGATGCGATCAGGATCGCGCGCCGCAAGGCGGAGGGGATTGCGCTGGGGCTGGGACGCAAGCTGGGGCCCGCGAGTGCGGTCAGTACGGGAGACTTGAAGAACCTGACGCGGGCGATGGGGCTGGCGCCGAACGAGACGAATTACCGCTCCTCGCCGCAGACCGGCATGGACAGGGCCGATGTGCTGACCGTGATGGCGCTCAGGTTTGCGCAGCCGGTCGATGTGATCTATCGCCTGAAATAAGCAAAATTCCCGCAGGGGCTGTAGCCGCCGCGGGAAGGGGGGTGAAGTCAGTGACGGTCAGGCGGCTTTGCGGACCGGGTACATTTCGCGGTCATCGTCGATGTGGGTCGGATGCGCCAGTTCGCTCTTGAGGCGGTCGTGATCGAGTTCTTTTTCCCAGTGCGATACCACCACCGTCGCGACGCCGTTGCCGACGAAGTTGGTCAGTGCGCGGCACTCGCTCATGAAGCGGTCGATGCCCAGAATGAGGGCCATGCCGGCCACCGGTACCGACGGCACCACGGCCAGGGTGGCTGCCAGGGTAATGAAGCCGGCGCCGGTGAGGCCCGAAGCGCCCTTGGAGGTCAGCATCGCCACGCCCAGGATCGTCAACTGCTGGCTGAAGGTCAGGTCGGTATTGGTGGCCTGCGCCACGAACAGGGCCGCCATCGTCATGTAGATATTGGTGCCGTCCAGGTTGAACGAGTAACCGGTCGGCACCACCAGGCCCACGACCGATTTCGAGCAGCCGAGTTTTTCGAGCTTGCGCATCAGGGCGGGCAGGGCGCTTTCCGAGGAGCTGGTGCCGAGCACGATCAGCAGTTCTTCCTTGATGTACGAGATGAAGCGGAAGATCGAAAAACCGGTCATGCGGGCGATCAGGCCAAGCACGACGAACACGAACACGGCGCAGGTCAGGTAGAAGGAACCCATCAGCTTGGCCAGCGGCAGCAGCGAGGCCAGGCCGAATTTACCGATGGTGAAGGCCATCGCGCCGAAGGCGCCGATCGGTGCGACTTTCATCACGATGCCGACCACGCCGAAGATCACATGCGACATGTCGTCGATCAGCTTGGTGATCGGACGGCCACGCTCGCCCAGCATCGACAGCGCGAAGCCGAACAGGATGGCGAACAGCAGCACTTGCAGGATGTCGCCCTTGGCGAAGGCATCGACCACGGTGTTCGGAATGATGTTCATCACGAAGTCGATGGTGCTCTGCGATTTGGCCTTGGAGGTGTATTCGGCAATCGCCTTGGTGTCGAGCGTGGCGGGATCGGCATTGAAGCCGTCGCCCGGACGCACCACGTTGGCGACCACCAGGCCGATGGCCAGCGCGAAGGTCGACACCACTTCAAAGTACAGCAGCGCCTTGCCGCCGACGCGGCCGATCTTTTTCATGTCCTGCATGCCGGCGATACCGGCGACCACGGTACAGAAAATGACGGGGGCGATGATCATCTTGATCAGTTTGATGAAGCCGTCGCCCAGCGGTTTCATGTCGACCCCGAGTTTTGGGTAGAACACGCCGAGCAGCACGCCGCACACGATGGCGAACAGAACCTGCACATACAGGATCTTGTAGAAAGGTTTTTTCATGACGGTGTCTCCGTTCGTATTGGAATGAATGTATCTTTATCCAAATCGGGCACCTCATCTATTGTGGATATCCGCAGTGCGCAACTTTCCCGCGCGGCTGTGATCGGCGTGGCGGCAGGATAATAATTGATTGAAAGGTTGCATCTTTGTTAGCATGCTTGTTTCCCTATGAAGAAGGCGATTCTGTTGATACGCGCATCGTTAGCAGCCTGCCTGATGTGGGCCAACCTGGCGCTGGCCTCGGCGCCGCCGGGCGGGGTGGATGGGCCGTTCGCCCTGATCGATGCGGGCAAGTACCGCGAGGCACTGGTGCTGCTCGAAAAGGCCAGGGAAACCGCGCCCACGCCTGAGGTGTTGTGGGGCATCGGCCTGGCTGCATTCGAAGTGGGCGAGTACGAGAAGTCGCTCGACGCGCGCCTGGCATTTGCGCGAGTCAGCAGCGACTGGCGCGGCATGGTGAAACTGGTGCAGACCTACCAGGCGCTGGGCCGGCTGGAGGAGCGCGACAAGCAGCGCGCGGCGCTGGTGGACCTGTGGACGAGCGGGGCCAACCCCGAACTGAGCAGGGAAGAGTCGTACCGGCGCGAGCAGTTGCGCCATGAAGGCAGGAATATTTCCGCGTTCGAGCATTACCGGCCCGCCGGCACCCATCGGGTAGTGTATGCCTTCGAGGTGGCCGCGGATGGCGACAAGCCCGGCTACCGCATCAGCCTGGGCAGCTATGACACGACCAATACGATCGCCCAGGAGTTGGGCGACGTACCGAAGGGGAAGAGGATGTATCCTCTCGACCAGTATGGCGCGGGCTATCACGAGACGCTCGGCTTTTATATCGGCCAGCCGTCGTACGACGTCGTGCGTGCGGCCGTGCTGGCGAAGGTGTCGGGCACAAGCAAGCCGATGTCGCGCTCCACGTACAAGGAAAACAATGCAAAGAGCCCTATTCATCTGCAGCCAAAACCGGCTGCGCAGCCCGACGGCGGAGCAGGTCTTCGCTAGCTGGCCCGGGGTCGAGACCGACTCGGCCGGCCTGGGTGGCGACGCCTCGGTGCCGCTGTCGCCAGAGCAGATTGCCTGGGCCACCATCGTGTTCGTCATGGAAAAGGCGCACCGGCGGCGCCTTGGCGAGCGCTTTCGCGCCCATCTGAACGGCAAAAAAGTCATCTGCCTCGATATTCCCGACAATTACGCCTACATGCAGCCGGAACTGGTCAGCATTCTGGAAGCGAAGGCCGGGAAGTTCCTGCGTTAAGCGGCGCGACGCGTATAATTGCAGTACGGAAACTTGACCATCCTCAGGACGGACGCAACGCTTGCGTCGTCCGTCCGACCGCCCCACCAATGAAAAATTTGCTTTTGCGCGGCGCCGCCTGCGCGCTGATCCTGCTGCCTGGCGTCGGTCACGCCGCGCCGCCCGACCCTAATGCCGCCGTTGCCGCCGCTGCGGCTGCCGCTGCTGCCGCCGCTGCGGCTGCCGCTGCTGCCGCCGATGCCGCAATGGACGCCGCCGAGCGCCCCCGCGCTGTCCCCGAACCGCACAGCGCCGCGCTCTGGGATTTGCTGACGGCGCTGCACTACGAACAGCGGCTGCCGGCCATCATCGACAGTGCTGCGGGAGCGACTTCCGCCGAGCGCGCCAATGCCCACTATTTCGTACAGCGCGCCACCCCCGAGGCCTTGTGCGCGATCCTGTTCCCGATGCGCCCGCACATCAGCATCGAGGAAGCGCGCGCGCTGGCCAAAGCCTACGCCACTCCGGTGGCGCAGCAAGCCCTTGCCGGCGTGAAGAATGCAGCGGTGGACGCGTTCAACGCGACGCCCGAAGCGCGCCTGTTCGCCGCGCGCGAGGGAGCGGCCAGGCCCGGTGTCGAGGCTGCGCTCCTGAGCTGGGCCGACTTTGAACTGGTGAAGCTGCTCGGGACGACCGCGTCGCAGCTGGCACGGCTTACCGTCGACCTGGGCCGTCCCACCAGCCGCCTCGTGCTGCCCGCCGCGCCGGCAAAGACCGGCCATCCGGCTGTCGATCACATCGCCACGATCGCCAGCGCGATGGCCCTGGACAGCACGGCCCTGGCGTGGCGGCTCGATGACGACTTCCGGCGGCTCGGCAGCGAGGAGCTGCTCAGTCCCGCCAACCTGGTCAGCGCCGATGGCCCGTCGCGCAGCCGCCGCAATCTGGTGCGGATGTCGTCCGGTGCAGAGGTGTACGTGGTCGCCGCGCAGGCGCTGGTAGCGCAGGCACGCGCGCAGCTAAAGACAAACGGGATGCCGTCTCACGATAAAGTCATCGCCAACTTGCAGCACGCGATGGGCCTGAGGATATCGATGCTGGGATTGGTCGGTGCATTCCAGCGCGAGCAGTTCGGCATCATGGACCGCATGCTCGCTTTCGCCGCAGCGCGCCCGCGCAAGCTGGTCCTGACCGCCAAGGGCTTGACGGTACCCGGCAGCGCCGATCGGGAGCGTTGGGACGCGATGACCAGCGACCTTGAGCGCACGATGGGCAATATCGCCGAGATGGGACGGATGCCGGCGTCTTAATTGTTCATGTGACCACGCCGCAAGCGGTATAGTCATGCTTTCGACCTTGCGTCGGTCACCTCGGGAACCCGCCATGAGAACAATCCGTCATTTACTGCTGGCTTTCGCGATCGCACCAGCTCTGCTGCACGCAGCGCCCAAACCGTCGTCCAAGCCGGTGGCATCGTTCTTTCCCCAGCTTGAGCTGGGCCGCTTCCTCGCCGATAACTTCGATCTGGCCTCGGTACGCAGTTCGCTGGGCTCGCGCCGCACGCCGGAATTGCGCACCTTTACCGATTTCGGCATGGTGCCCACCCGCAGCGGCGACGACGTGGTCGCCTTCGATGGCGAACGCTGGTTCTACCAGCTGCGCGTGGTGCGCCGCGCCGATATCAACAACGATGGCATCGAAGACCTGGAAGTGTGCTTCACCGACCGCGCCAAGGGCGCCTCGGTCGATTCCTCGCAAAGTTTGCTGATCAGCCGCTTTTCCGACGAAACCTACGCCGTCGCTCTGCACTATGCATCGGACGCCTGCGGCCCGGTCGCCAAAAACACCGGCGCGCGCGCACGCACCATCGAGGTCAAGTAAGCAGGGCGCCGATGCCGGCATCGGACTGCGCGCCTTACTGCGCGGCCCAGCCGCCATCCATGTTCCAGGCCACGCCGCGCACCTGGTTGCCGGCGGAGCTGCACAGGAACACAGCCAGTGCCCCCAGTTCTTCCGGCGTGACGAATTCGCCGGACGGCTGCTTTTCGCTCAGCAGGGCCTTCTTGGCCTGTTCCATGCTGATGCCATCTTTCGCCGCGCGGTCGTCCACCTGTTTTTGCACCAAGGGCGTGAGGACCCAGCCCGGGCAGATGGCGTTGCAGGTAACGCCGGTGCCGGCCGTTTCCAGCGCCGTGACCTTGGTGAAGCCGACCAGCCCGTGCTTGGCCGCCACGTAGGCCGATTTCTGCGCCGACCCCACCAGCCCGTGCACCGACGCCAGGTTGATGATGCGGCCCCAGTTCTTTTGCTTCATGCCCGGCAGCGCCAGGCGCGAGGTGTGGAAGGCGGAGGTGAGGTTGATGGCGATGATGGCATCCCATTTCTCGGCCGGAAAATCCTCGATATTGGCCACATGCTGGATGCCGGCGTTATTGACCAGCACATCGACGCCGCCGAATTTGTCGGTTGCGAACTGCATCATCGCCTCGATCTCGGCCGGTTTCGACATGTCGGCGTTATGGTAAGCCGTCTGTACGCCGAATTCGCGCGCCAGGTCGGTGTGCAGTTTTTCGATGTGCTGGGCGTCGCCGAAGCCGTTGAACACGATGTTGGCGCCTTCCTGGGCCAGCGAACGCGCCATTCCCAGGCCGATACCCGAGGTCGAGCCGGTGACCAGAGCGGTTTTGCCGCTCAACATACTTGATTTCATTGTGTCCTCTAGAGAAAGAGTTTGGGGTTGATGATGTAGAATTCTAAACGCAGTGAAGATTGAAGCACATATTTGAAAGTGGCGACGGATGACGCCCAACGAGGAGCCGGCATGATCGAAGCAAGAATCAAATCCGTCCAGTGCATCTCGCCCGCCGGCTTGCACCAGATGTCCTACAAGGAGTGGGGCGACGAGGCCAATCCGCACGTGCTTATTTGCGCCCATGGCGTCACGCGCGTGGGCGACGATTTCGACAATCTGGCGCGCGCGCTGGCCGGCCACTACCGCGTGGTGGCGCCCGACGTGGTGGGGCGCGGCCGCTCGGGACGCCTGCGCAACCCGCAGTTCTACCGCGTGCCGCAGTACGTGAGCGACATGGTGACCCTGATCGCGCGCGTCACGGCGCAAGGCGGCAGCGACGGCGTCGACTGGTTCGGCACCTCCATGGGTGGCCTGATCGGCATCGCGCTCGCCTCGCTGCCGGATACCCCGGTACGCAAACTCGTCCTCAACGACATCGGCCCGACGCTCGACCCGGCGGCGCTGCTGCGCATCGGCGACTACATCGGCCAGGACCTGCGCTTCCCGACGTTCGACGCGGCCGCGCGTTTCGTGCGGGAGGTGTCGCAGTCGTTCGGCGAGCACTCCGAAGACGAATGGCACAAGCTGGCCAGCGACGTGCTGCGCCAGGAGCCCGACGGCCAGTGGGTGCGGCACTACGACATGGGCCTGGCGCTGCCGTTTCGCTCGTCCACGCCGGCAAGCGCGCAGGCCGACGAAGCCATGCTGTGGGCCGCCTACGATGCCATCCGCTGCCCGACCCTGCTGGTGCGCGGCGAACACTCGGACCTGCTCTCGCGCGAGACGGCCGCCATCATGGCCGGGCGCGGCCCATGCGCCAGCCTGGTCGAAATTGCGAACGTGGGCCACGCCCCGACCTTCATCCACGACGACCAGATCGCCATTGCACGACAATTTTTGATTGGTACTTGAAAGATATTATGGAAATTACACGACTTCACGTAGGAAAACGCCTGTCCGAAGTGGCCATCCACAACGGCACGGTCTACCTGGCCGGCCAGATTGCCGACGACACGCTCGCCGATATCGTCGGCCAGACCCGCGAGGTGCTGGGCCACGTCGACCGCCTGCTCGCTGAAGCGGGCAGCGACAAGAGCTGCATCCTGATGGCCCAGATCTTCATCGCCGACATGGCCGATTTCGAGGGCATGAACACGGTGTGGGACGAATGGGTCGCCGCCGGCCACACGCCGCCGCGCGCCACCGTCGAATCGAAGCTGGCCAACCCCGCATGCCTGGTTGAAATCGTCGTTACCGCAGCCCTGCGCTAAGCCGCATGGTCTCGATCGCAGCACTCGGCAGCACAACGGCCGAACTGGTACAGGGGCTCAGTCCTGACGACTGCGCGCGCGTGGAATCGGCGCTTGCGTATGCGAGCGACGCCTACAAGGACATGGCGTGCAGTTCGGGCCAGAATGCCTTCGATTTCGCCGTCGGCGTGGCCAGCACCCTGGCGTATTTACGAAGCGATGCCGAAACCCGCATCGCCGGATTGATGTTCGAGCTGACGGTGCTCGATCCGCAGGCCGTGGCGGGCCTGGAAGCGCGGGTCGGACGCGAAGCCACCGACCTCGTGACCGGGGTGCGCCAGCTGATCCGGCTGCGCGACATGACGGTCGGCCACAAGACGGTCGGGCGCGGCAAGAACGCGGCCCAGCAAGCCGTGGCGCAGGTCGAAACCTTGCGCAAGATGCTGCTGGCCATGGCCACCGACATGCGCGTGGTGCTGGTGCGCCTGGCTTCGTGCGTGACGACTCTGCGCTATTTTGCCGACATCAAGCGCTTCGACGAACTGACTAGCGCCTACGGGCGCGAAACGCTCGACCTGTATGCGCCGCTGGCCAACCGGCTCGGCATCTGGCAGCTCAAGTGGGAGCTGGAAGACCTGTCGTTCCGCTTCATCGAGCCCGATACCTACAAGCGCATCGCCAAGATGCTCGAAGAAAAACGCATGATGCGCGAAGGTTTCGTGCAGTCGGCCATCCTGCGCCTGCAAAACGAATTGGCGGCGGCCGGCATCACGGCCGAAGTGTTCGGCCGGCCCAAGCATATCTACAGCATCTGGAGCAAGATGCGCGGCAAGGAACTCGATTTCACCGAGCTCTATGACGTGCGCGCCTTCCGCGTGATCGTCGCCGACGACAAGACCTGCTACACGGTGCTGGGCGTGGTGCACAATATCTGGACCCCGATTCCGAAGGAGTTTGACGACTACATCTCGCGCCCCAAGGCAAACGGCTACCAGTCGCTGCACACGGTGGTGACGGCCGACGATGGCCGTCCGCTCGAAGTGCAGATCCGTACCCAGGAAATGCACAACTTCGCCGAGTACGGCATCGCCGCGCACTGGCGCTACAAGGAGGAGGGCGGGTCCAACTTCAGGGGCCAGGCCTACGACGAAAAGATTGCCTGGCTGCGCCAGCTGCTGGCCTGGAAGGCCGACGTGGCCGACGCCGTCGTCGGGCAGGAAGAAATCCAGCGCGAGTGGGTGGAAAAGCTCAGGTCGACCACGCTGGACGACCGCATTTTCGTGCTCACGCCGCAGGCGCGCGTGCTCGAACTGCCGGTCGGCGCCACGCCCATCGACTTTGCGTATCACCTGCACAGTGAAGTCGGACACCGCTGCCGCGGCGCGCGCGTGGACGGCATCATGGTGCCGCTCAATACAGCGCTCAAGAACGGCCAGACCTGCGAGATCATTACCGCCAAGGGCGCACCCGGCACCGCCGGCCCGTCGCGCGACTGGCTCAGTGCCGACTACACGGTCAGCACGCGCACGCGCGCCAAGGTGCGCGCGTGGTTCCACGCCATCGATCTAGAGGAGACGCTGGCGCACGGGCGCGCCATGGTCGAAAAATCGCTCCAGCGCGAGGGCAAGACTGCCGTCAACCTGGAACAGCTGGCGCATAAGCTGGGCTTTGCCAAGGTCGACGACCTGTTCATCTCGGTCGGCAAGGAAGAATTCAGCCTGCGCCATGTGGAACAGGCGCTGCACGATAACGGCGAAGTGGTGGTGCCGGAAGACGCGGTGGTGCTCAACAAAAGCCGCGCGTCGAGCGTGGAGCAGGGCGCCAAGTCGGGCGTGCTGGTGGTCGGCACCGAAGGCTTGATGACGGCGCTGGCCAAGTGCTGCAAACCGGCGCCGCCGGACGGCATCGTCGGTTTTGTCACGCGCGGCAAGGGCGTGTCGATTCACCGCGCCACCTGCAAGAACTTCGCCGAAATGCGTACCAAGGCGCCCGAGCGCGTGATTCATACCGACTGGGGCCGGGCCGGGCAGGACACGGTCTATCCGGTCGACCTGTTCATCCTCGCCGGCGACCGCCAGGGCCTGTTGCGCGATATCTCCGAGGTATTCTCGCGCGAGAAAATCAACGTCATCGGCGTCAATACCCAGAGCGCCAAGGGCCAGGCGCGCATGACGTTCACCGCCGAAATCGGCTCGACCGCGCAGCTGCAAAAGGCGCTGGGGGCGATCATGGAGGTAGGCGGCGTGCAAGAAGCGCGGCGGCAGTAAGTGGCGATGCTGCCCAAGTCGTTCCTCTACTCCAAGCCGCGCGACTGGGGCCGGCACGCCTTTCGTTTCGTGTTCAGCTGGTGGTACATGGTGTACCTGGGGGCAATCGCGCTGGTGATGGCGTTTTCGCCCTCGACCTACAACCGCGATAACCGCCTGACCACCTCGCGCTATATCTACACCAGCACCTGGCAGGTGCTGCCGTGGTTCACGGTGCTCGCCGCGCTGGTCAGCCTGGTGCTGATCCGGGTCGTGGTGGTCACGTCGCAAAGCTATGGCTTGTCGCGCTACGCGCTCGAAATGGTGGTGCGGGTGCTGGTGCTCGAACTCATTCCCCTTACCGCCGCCATGTTCGTGGCGCTGCGCGCGGGACTGGCCTTCAACGCCGGCGACGCGCTGGCGCTGGCCGCCGCCGCCACGCCGGACCGTTCGCGCCAGGCCCAGAACCGCCTGCGCCGGGACCTGGTGCCGCAGGTGATCGCCAACGCCTTTGCGGTGCTGAGCCTGGCCATGGTCAGCAGCGTGATCGTGCTGGTACTGGCGTATATGAGCGTGTACGGCCTGTCGCCGTGGGGCGTGGGCGATTACACGCGCACCGTGGGCCGCATTTTCAATCCGGCGGTGACCATCGGCTTCGTGCTCAAAACCGTGTTCTTCGGGCTGTCGGTGGCGGTCATACCGACCGCGGCCATCCTGGAATCGCACCGCTACGGGCGCACCTCGTCGTCGACGGTGCAGCCGGGCGCGGTGCGCCTGCTATTCGTGCTGCTGCTGATCGAAGCCGGCTCGCTGGCCGTCAAATACATTTAAATGGAATCGAAGATGAGCCAACCCAACACCAATCCGGCGGACGATGAGCCGGCCGAGGCGGTCGCCCATGTCGAAGTCAAGGCGGTCGTGCTGCTGGTGCTGATGAGCGCCCTGATCGTCACCTTTTTGCTGTACGTGATGTACGCGCGCGGCGTGTTCGAAAGCACGCAGCGCCTGGTGCTGCTGTCCGAGGATTCGGACGGCGTCATTCCCGGCATGGACATGACCTTCTCCGGCTTTCCGGTGGGGCGCGTGCAGCGGGTCGAGCTGGCGCCGGACGGCAAGGTGCGCATCCTGATCGACGTGCCGCGCAAGGACGCCAAGTGGCTCAAGACGTCGAGCGTATTTACCATCGAGCGCGGGCTGGTGGGCGACACGCGCATCAAGGCGTTTACCGGCATCCTGACTGACCCGGTGCTGGCGCCCGATTCGGTGCGCACGGTGCTGCGCGGCGACACCGCCGCCGAGATTCCGCGCCTGGTCGCGAGCGCGCGCGCCTTGCTGGAAAACCTGGACAACATGACGCGCAGCGATTCGGCCATTAATACGAGCCTGACGAATATCCAAGCCGCGACCGGGCGCCTGTCGGGCAAGTATGGCTTGCTCGGCACGGCGCTGGGCAGCGATACCGAGGCCAGGAAGCTGCTGCAAACGCTGGAGCACGTCGATACTCTGCTGCTCAAGGCCGACAAGCGCGTGTTCGGCAAGCAGGGCGTGATGGACGAGGCGCAGCTGGCCATCGTGCAGTTGCAGGTGGTGCTCAAGGACGCCAGCAACAGCCTCAAAAAGGTCGACGCGGTGCTGGTCGAAGCGCAGGCCGTCGGCGCCAACGCCAAGGTGGCGACCAAGGATTTGGGCGCCCTGCGCGCCGAAGTGGACGCCAGCCTGCGCAAGGTGACGCGCCTGATCGATGAAATCAACCGCAAGTGGCCATTTGCACGCGAGACGGAGCTGAAACTGCCATGAAAACCATTTGCCTCGCCGCGCTGCTGTGCGCGGCCTTCGCCGGCTGCGCCAGCAACCCGCCGCCGCCCGCCTGGAAGGGTAACGCCGGCAGCGCGCTGGCCGCGTTCAGCGATGCCTACCTGCGCGGCGACAGCCATATCGCCGATGCGGAATTCGCACGTGCGCGCGGCGAGATGGCCAGCACCGGCCGACCCGACCTGGTGGCGCACGCGGAACTGGTGCGCTGCGCCACGCGCGTGGCGAGCCTGGAATACGACGCCTGTCCCGCCTTCGAGGCGCTGGCGCAGGACGCCACGCCGGCCGAACGCGCGTACGCGGCCTATCTGGCCGGCCGCTGGGACGGACTCGATGCGGCGCTGCTGCCCGAGCAGCACCGCGCCGTGGCGGCGGCGGCGCGCGCGGCCGACGGCAAGAGCGTGCTGGCGGCAATCACCGACCCGCTGTCGCGCCTGGTCGCCGCAGGGGTCCTGATGCGCCAGGCGCGCATTGCGCCGGCCGATATCGTGGTAGCCACCGGCACCGCCTCGGAGCAGGGCTGGCGCAGGCCGCTATTGATGTGGCTGGGCGTGTCGCTCAGGCGCGCGCAGGCCGCCGGCGACACGGTGGAGGCGGCGCGCCTGCAGCGCCGCATCGACCTGGCGGGCGCCGCAACGGTTCCGGTACCCTGATTTTTTCCAACCCTGAAGGCTTTATGAACCACCCGCTGCGCACCCTGGCCACATGGAGCATGCTCGCCGTGTTGTTATCGACCGCGGGTTGCCAGGCCAAGGAGATGCCCGACGCGCGGCGCGACTACCTGCTGGCGCACGACCATGGCTGGATCGACCTGACCGTCAAGGCGCCAACCGGCGCGCCGGGCTTCAAGGCCGGCGAAGCCTGCCAGGTTGCCTTGCTGGTCAATGGCGAAACGCTGCTGCTGGAGAGTGCCAACCTGGCCGAGGCCGACGGCGCCGGCATCCCGGTCGGCTACCGTTTCGTGGCGCCTGCCGGCAAACTGCAGGCCGAGCTGCACATCGGCGCGTGCGTGAAGGAGGCACTGGTGGTGAAGGTCCCGCTGCAGCTGGACAAGGATCACCTGCTCGCGCTGGCGTTCGACGGCGCGGCCGCCAAGGCGGGCGCCGCGACAGCGTTCGAGCCGGCCTCGCTCGAATGGGTGCGCGCCGAAATGCTCAGGATGCAAGCCAACGGCCGGGCCAATGACGCGGCGACGGACAAACTGACCCGGCTCGCCATCTACAGCGCCGTCCTGAATGCGATCGGGGTGCTGGCCCTGCTGGGCTTTACCCTGAGACGGCGCAGCCGCTAATGCGTTCTTGATGGCCTGATCGCCACTTCCAGGTCGACGCACGAAGACAGTGCGCGCGCGCCGACCAGTTCCATGCGAAGCGGCACGCCCGCGATCTCGATCTGCCGGGTGCGCGGCGCTACCAGCTTGTAGTCGCCGCGCTTGAGGATATCGACGAAGAGCGGGCAGTGCGCCATGCCGTGCAACCTGGCGCTGAGCGTCCATTTACCCGCAGGCGTTTCGGAAAACACCACGGGTACGGAAAAGGCGCCGATGGCGGTCATGAGGATTTCATCCTTGCCGTCCGCATCGAAATCGATCAGGAACACATCGCACCGTCCTTGCCCCTCGGTCAGGCATGGCGGCACGCCGGTGTTGCGCTCCCAGTCCGATAGCGGAAAGCTGGCCGGCAGGCTCGCCGATGCGGGCCAGATTGACAATTGCCCAGGCTTGACGGTGTGCTCTTCAAATCCAGCGTAATAATCGGACTCGGCCAAAGTACGCGTGGCGTGCCCGGCGGCGAGCGTCGCTTGCGGGCCGGTTTTGCCTTCCTTGAGCTTGAGCAGGGCGGCGGCGCCGTAGCGCTTCGACTGCGTCTTGAGGAATTTGTAATCGAATTCCGCAGCGCTGACGGCGCCGCTTTCAAGACGGGCGATCTGGCTGTTGACGGCGATCCGGTCCGGGTCGGCCAGCGGGGAGAGTAGCGCCAGAAGGACGGTGATGGCCGCATACGCCGCCGCCAGGTTGACCGGCGCCACGCGGCGCAGCCAGGCGCCCCGATCAATGGCCGCGTACAAGTAGCCGAGTGCGTAAAAGCTGGCCACCAGCAGCGCGGCGGCCGCGAAAATGCGGTCCGAGGTCCAGCCGTGGTCAGCCACGCGCAGGCCCAGCGCATAGATGGCAATGGCGGTCAGCGGCAGCAGCAGTACGCAGGCGATGCGCGCGGAGAAGCGCACGACACGCGCCACGGAGTCGCCCATGTCGCCGTTCTGCCAGGCGGCATTGATCAGCACGACCAGCAGCGCGACCGCCGCCAGCAGGGCCACGGTGGCGTGGCGGGTGGCCCACAGCGCATCGAGACCGGTGAACGGCAGGCACAGCACGAAGCCGCCGATCAGCAGGGTGGCGACCGGTAGCAGCCACGACATCAGCACCAGCAGCAGGCCGCGGATGCCGTGCACGATGGCCGGGCGCACGTCGGTCAGGTGCAGGGCGCAGGCGAAAGCGCAGGCCAGGAGCGGGCTCAGGAACGCGGACGACTTCATCAGCTCGGTCAGGAAGCGGATCTTGACCAGATCGAACAGGGACGCTCCCAGCCACATGGCGAGATACAGCGCGCCGGTAAAGAACACCGAAAACGCCAGCTGGATGAAGAGTTTCCAGGCGATATCGAAATGGGTGGCATAGCTTGCAAGGCGGCGCCGGTCCTGGGCCGCGGCAAGGACCAGCGAGTGTGCGATGAAGAGGATGATCAGGCTGAAAGCGCACACCAGCGGCAGCATCGTGGGCCATGTCGGAATGGTCGCCGGATCCTCGAGCAGCCGCATTTCGCGCCACGCGGCATGCGTGCCGATCATGGTCAGCGCGGCCGCGGTGACGGCGCTCCACAGGCCAAGCATGGCGGGGCGCAGGTTGCCGAGGCCGGAAATGGCAACGACGGGGGTCAGCGCGCAGGCCAGCAGCGCCGCGGTATGAATGAGAGGGTTGGTGAAGACTTTGTCGGAGAACAGCAGGTAGAGCAGCAAGCCCTGCACCAGACCGATGGCGGCGCGCGCCAGGCCGATGTGTTTCGGAGTTTCCGGGGCGGTGAGAACGGGGTCGGTGGGCATGGTGGTGTGCTTGTGCTCGCTTATTGATCGAGAGCGGGCGGCGCCCACCCGGTGTGGCAGCCGCGTCGCCCCGTGATGGCGCGACGCGGTCATTCCTGCTTACTTGTGCTTGAGCGCCCAGTTGCCTGGCGCGGCGGCGCCGGCCAATGAACCGCTCATGTCGAACAGCGCTGCCTGGCCGACGTTGGTTTCGGTGGCGCCGCCGGCTACGCTCATGGTCAGTTTTACCACGCCTGCCTTGTCGACGCTACCCGTCACTGAGGTAGTGCGGGTGGCGGCCTTGCATGCGCCGGTAATCAAGCCCGTGAACGTGATGTTGACGTCGCAGGTGCCGTAGTACGCGCCGAAGCTGCCCGTCCATGGGCCGGCGAAGCGGATCGGATCGAGGAATTCGCGCTTGGTTGCCGCTTGCGAGAAGCTGACCAGTTCGCTGGCGCTGGTATAGCTCATGCCGCCAGTACCTTTGGAGTCGGTCGACGTGTTGCAGGCAATGATCAGGCCGGTGACGGTGTCGCGCCAGCAGGTTTTTTCAACCCAGTAGTTGGCCGAGGCGCCGGCGGTGCGCAGGTCGAAGTTGGTTTCGCTGGAAACGATTTTGAGGGCGGTAAACGTGCCCGCAGGAACGGTCTTGCTTTCGATGGCAACGACCTTGCCCTTGCTGGTGAGCGCGCGCGAGGATTCTTCTTTGGAACAAGGAATCGACATCGTGCTGGCGTACTCGAAGGTGGCGCCGACGGTTGCGCTTGGTGGCGCTTGCAGGGCGGCCGGCGCATAGGTAACGCTGCAGCCGTAGCCGGACGAGTTGGTGGACAGCATGCCGCCTTGCTTGTCGAACACTTCGATCGTTTGCGCGCCTTTTTCCTGGCTCACCGAATCGGCGTTTTCCCAGCCGCCATTGGCATCGACCTTGGTGATGCGCTGGGTAACCGACACTTTCCAGCCCATCGTCACGTCCGTATAGGTGGCGAAGTCGCCCACCGTGCGCGCGGGGAGGGTGTACGGCCCGGTGGAAGGCGTGGCAGGCACGGTCGGTTCGGTGACCGGTGGCGTGACAGGTACCGGTGGGGTGACTGGTACTGGCGGCGTGACTGGTACCGGTGGGGTGACTGGCACCGGCGGCGTGACTGGCGGTGTTACCGGCACCGGCGGCGTCACCGGCGTGGCTGGTGTCGGCTCGGCCGAGGTTGGCGGCACGACTGGAACTGGCGGGGTTGGCTCGGCCGGCGTGGACGGCGCGGGCGGAACTACCGGGGCGGGCGGCGTGACAGGCACGGCAGGTGCAACCGGGATAGCCGGTGTCGGGGCCGGTGTCGAATCGCTGCCGCCGCCACATGCAGTCAGGGCCGTCGCCGAAATCAGTCCAAGTATACGCATCCGCATCGCTGTCATTCCTTTTCAGTAAAGTGTAAGGTGCCACATATGTATATCCATACAACTATAAAAGTTAATATTGAATAAACAGCACCGAAGGGCGCGATTATACACGTGGCATAGCGTCGAAATTATCAGAGATTTAATTTTGTTGGAAAAAAATACTGGTGGTTTCGGTGACGTAAACATTAAATCGGCTGCACCAGGGGAAGACCGCAGCGGATAAACTGCGGTCCGGGGTTTTCGCCTTTCACCAATTTAACAATTCACGGACGAGTATGTATATCAGCGAATTAGGTCGCCGCGCCAAGGCCACTCCAAAAGCGATCCGGCTATATGAATCACTGGGATTACTGGGCCAGGTCGGCCGCAAGGGAACGTACCGTATTTACTCGGAACAGAATGTGTATCAGGTTCAATTGATCCGCCAGGTGCAGGCACTGGGATTCCGCTTGGCCGACATGGGGCCGCTGCTGCTGTCCGGCGAGGGCGCACCGGACTGGGGCCAGTTGGTGGCGCTGCTGGAGGCGCGCCGCGTCGCATTGCGCGTCGAGGTGGCACGTCTGCGGCAGCTCGACAGTAAACTCGGCGAGGTCTGTGCCGAGATTGGCGTTTGCCTGACCGCGCCGGTGCCGCCCACGCTGGCCGATTGCATCGACAAGCCGCTTGACTCTGTCCCAAGGGACAAGCTGCATACTTCCTGAAACTTTTTTCAGGGGATTACGATGGGTAATAAAACAGGATCGCGACGTGTTTTGGTTATTGCAGCGCATTCGTCGCAGGAGACCTTCGGCAGCGCCCTTGCGGTGGCTTATGCGGCAGCGGCGACGGCTGCGGGTCATGAGGTGCGGCTGCTGGAACTGGACCGGCTGGCATTCGATCCGATCCTGCATCACGGTTACAAGGTGGTCCAGGAACTGGAACCGGACCTGAAAACCGCGCAGGAGCTCGTTACGTGGGCCGATCACCTGGTCTTCGCCTATCCGGTCTGGTGGGGCAGCATTCCCGCGCTGTTCAAAGGTTTTCTCGACCGGATCATGCTGCCTGGCTTCGCATTCAAATACCGCAAGGGCAAGGCCTTTCCGGACAAGCTGCTGACGGGGCGCAGCGCGCATTTGCTGGTGACGATGGATACGCCGCCGTGGTATTTCCGGCTGGCGTACCGCGCACCTGCCATCCATCAGATGAAAAAGACCACGCTGGAGTTTTGCGGTGTGACGCCGGTGAAAACGCTGCTGTGCGGGCCGGTGCTCGATTCGACGCCGGAGCGGCGCAGCAAGTGGCTGGCCCAAGCCTGCGAATTGGCCGGGCGAATTTAAGCGCGCGCCTTGCCCTTCTTGCCTTGTTTTCCCTGTTTTCCTTGTTTGCCGCGGGCGAAATACAGCGCGAGGCCGGCCAGCGCGGCCGGCAGCCATATCCAGAGCAGTTCGGAGAGCATCACGACCACGCCCCGCGAGCCCAGGAACGTTTTCAGGGACAGCGGGCTGACCCGGATAACGCGGACTGGAAAGAACAGGCGCGCATCGGACACCGGCCAGGCCAGCGCCACGCCCAGCCCGCCGGTGGTGAACATGTCGAGCAGGCCGTGCGATACGGTGCACACCGTAATGAACAGGAATGCGGCAAGGCGCGATGCGCGCAGACGGCTCGCGAACGCCACCGCCAGCAGTCCCAGCACGATGGCGAACGCCAGCGAATGGGACGCGCCGCGGTGGCCCAGTTCGTTCGCATACGGAATTCCCAGACGTAAGCCGATGACATCGAAGTCCGGCACGATCGACGCCACCACGCCGGCGACCAGCAAGCGGCCGGGGATGATCCGGGAACCCAACGCCAGACCGATGGCGAGGGGAACGGCGGGGTGGGAGAGGATGGTTGGCATGGGAATCGGCGGATTGTGCGGTCGGTATTGACGGGCGATATCATAGCGTTTCGCCGCGGCTTATGGCTATCGCCGCTCATCTATATTTCACACCGGTAGAGGGTAGAACCGGCGCAAGCGAGTATGGATGCCGCGGTGAAGTCCGCTATTCATGTTTCCTTTCTGTGGGGTGTCCACTCTTAAACATCAATGGGATCAGCTGGCAACCAATAAAGTCTGCTGAGCTAGTCAGCATCGCCGCAGTGACATAATGGTTTATCGCACATGGCGGGCGAGCCAGACGAAAATGCTGACCTTGAGTTCGCAGAGTCAGGCTCGACCGCATCTTGCCTAGATGGTACTAAAATAGTCGGCGAGCGTCGTCGGGCCGCGGATTACTTCGCCGACCGCGGGCCATACGCCTTGCGTGGTCGCCCTAGCCATACATGCGTACGACTGCGCTGCCGCCTGCGAGAATCCCGCTTTCCGGAACCATCCGTTTAGATCTTGGCCGGCGACAACGCGCACCTCTACCGGCCTTCCTAAACGCTGCGCAAACACATCTGCAACGTGCCGGGGCGAGTAGCGTTCCGGCCCTTCCACAAAGGCCAAGCTACTTCCAACGTCGCCGCGCATGAGTTTGGCGCATTCTGCGCCAATATCTTCGGGCGCTGCCATCGGGAAAACGAGGTCAGCGGGAAGCACTGATTCTATGAAACCCTGGTCCTTGGCTGTCTCGATTCCAGCGCACCAGTTCGCGTAATGGTAGGCTGCTCTGATGATACGACTTGGAATTGGCTGGGCAGACAATCCCTGCTCAAGCTCATACAGTACGTTGAGATCCCCGCATGGAGCCCCAGGACGGGCTCCGTAGGTGGACTGTGCCACGATCAGCTCGAGTCCACTGCCTGTGACTGCCGCGAGCAAGTCCGCGACGGACTGGCGCTCAACGGCATCTGTATCTGTTGAAGGATCGGCAGGCGGGTTAAGTAGAAAGGCGCGGCTGCCGCTCTTGAATACTCGGCGCAGGCCTTCGATGTCGCGTACATTGACTTCAGCGAGCAGTGCGCCACGATCGCCCCACCCGGCCGCTGCCGCTGCGTCGCGAGTCACAATAGTTACCTTCTCCCCAGCGTCGAGTAATGCCCGCGATACAGCGCCGCCGACGTGCCCGGTTCCACCAACGATAATGTTCATAAAATGGCCTCCATGTGATGATTAATTCTAACGGCGATGTGCGACACGTTTTGTCAGTCATCGACGTGGCACCTCAGGCTCCTGGACGTACGACCGGTCCCGCTTACGTCTTCATGCGCAGACCGTAGGCGGACAGGACTGAAGCTTGGAAAATGGCCTGATGAGTGATTAAACCAGGTAGATCCAGGGGCAGTAGCGGCCATTCATGAGCGCTCTGAGCTCCCCACACGATACGCCGTCCCGGATCGTGCGCCCGCGATGACCTGAAGGCCGCGCTTGAGACAAGCTCTGCATATCTGCCTCATTGTTCCTAGCCTGATCGTCTTTAAGCATGGCTTAGCTGACTCCTTTCGGGCGACCGTAGCCAGCAGCCAGTTGAATGCGAGCCACCGGCCCAGTGGTGGGCGCCGCCGCTGCAGCTCCAGGCAAGTTGCTTGAATATGCAAACCGGGCCAATTTTGGCCAGTATACGGAGTTACCGTGTCAGCGTATGTCAGTCATGGGTAATCCCATTTTCTCGCTGCCACTCGGCCAGCAGAACTCGCCGGGGCTTGGGCAGCCGCTTCGCTGTCACTGTGACGGCAACCATTCGGCTAATCCGAAAATGGCGAAAAGCGTTCCGAAGTTCGCAGTGTGCGGCCAGCATTTGGCAGTCTTGAAACATACCGACGACTATGGGCCACAATATCCTTACCGTACTATTGCCCAGCGCGTCGCGATATGTAACTTTCAACTCGCAGCTCGCGCGTCATGGCGCCGTGGAGCACGTCGATGATCTGCGCGTGACCGGAATCGGGCGCGACAGTAAACGATGCGTGTCGGCTTGCCATTTCCATGGCATGGGAACTATCGACCATTTTCCGATGAGCTGAGCGTGCTGCTTCCCGTAATGGTGTGCTGCCACGTTCTTCAATCAAACGAAGTCCAAGATGGACGGCCTCAGCCTCCAAAGCAGAGAACGAGGCTGGCCGTAGGAAGCCTTGCGGATCGAGCAAATATCCTGCTTGCGGAATAGCGCGTATAGGCAAACCTTCGGCCTGCAGCGCGACAATGTTGCGATAAACTGTCCTGACCGATACCTGTAGCTCATCGGCGAGAACCTGCGCGGGTGTCGGCATCCGGCGCCCGCGCAGCAGCTCTAGCAAGCGTAGCGTCCGACCTATACGTGCCATTCATGTCTCCTGTATTGCCGCCCCATCGGCCTGCGCATAAGGCGCTGCGGATGGACGGTTGAATTCAACATCTGCGTTCAGTAATCCCAGGCAACGAGCACACTAACGGTTCCAACTTTTAAAAGCCAGCAACACGGCTTGCCCGGGTGCCTCGACAGATCGGTCCTGGAATTGACCCATGCTGGTCGTGCGTAAGCGATCACGCCCGCAAAGGTCATGCAAGTCCGAGCGTAGCGGGTTGTCGGCAAACATTTCTCATAAATTAATGTCTGCTGTGGCAGTAAGTCGTCTCAATTAAATACGCCCTATGGCTGCCGATAAGATGCGTTGCCATTCCAGTGAATCTTAAAGCAATTTGCTGTGCGATCTATTTGATACCGCCGTATGGAATCAAGGCGATTTCGGGCAAGGTGGAAGAGGCGGGGCTTGACGGCTTGATCAAAGCAGCCGGCGTCGTTGAAGAACGCCGGCCAGGCTTGAGCTGAAACGTCGTGGGCATGGCGACTTGCGCGCCTCTGCGGTTGCCTTGGGCATCAAGGCTTGGGTAACACGGTGTGGCCCGCTGCCGAATGGTGGCTTCGATACGATTACGCGCCGCGTGCCTATCTTATCTGGTGATCTTCTTCATATCCAGTTCAATCCAGGTCGGCGCATGGTCGCTCGGCTTTTCGCGTCCGCGCACGTCGCGGTCGACATTGGCGGCAGTCAGCGCGCCCGCCAGCATGGGACTGAGCAACAAGTGATCGATACGCAGGCCGGCATCGCGCCCATACGCATCGCGGAAGTAATCCCAGAAGGTGAAAATGCGTTCGTCCGGATGCATGGTGCGCAAGGCGTCGGTCCAGCCCTGCGCCATCAGGCGATGGAAGGCTTCGCGTGTTTCTGGCCGGAACAGGGCGTCGGTAACCCAGCGTTCGGGCTTGTAGACGTCCAGTTCGGTCGGGATGGCGTTGAAGTCGCCCGCCAGCACCACCGGCGCGCCGCTGGCCAGCAAGCCTTCGGCGTGGGTGATCAAGCGCTCGAACCAGGCCAACTTGTAGTCGAACTTGGGTCCGGGCGAGGGATTGCCGTTGGGCAGATACAGGCAGGCGACCAGGACGCCGTCGATGGCCGCTTCCAGGTAGCGGCTTTGCTCATCCGCATCGTCACCCGGCAAGCCGCGCCGCACCTCCACCGGCGCGGTGCCCCGCGCCAGGATCGCCACGCCATTCCAGCTCTTCTGGCCGATCCAGAGTGCCTGGTAGCCGGCTTCGTTAATCGCCGCTTCCGGGAATCTTTCCTGGGGGGCCTTGAGTTCCTGTAGGCAGGCGACGTCCGGTTGGGTCTCTTCGAGCCATTGCAGCAGGGAGGGAAGCCGGCTGCCGATGCCGTTGATATTGAAGGTGGCGATGCGCATGGGGTCTCCGCGTGAAATATCAGTAATGATATTTTGAACGCAGATGCGCATCGGCTGCCGCACAGTAGTACCGAGGTGGCGTCCCCACTATAAAAATTGCCATCATCTATCGGCAGACGAGCGTGACGCATTAACAACTTCCCGGCTAGGGATTGCTTTTAGGAATTGATAGTTTCGGATAGAATTGCTCTTCCTGGCGTACTTACGCGCGCATTCCCGAGGTACGCTGTTGTTCACTTTTCCATGACCCTACGCTGGCACAGCACGCCCCTGGCGCGCACGGCCGTGGTCTGCCTTGTGGTCGGTGCCACCTGCCTGCGGCTGGACTGGCTCGCCACGCAGTCCTTCCATGCGCGCGAACGGGCGCGGGTGGCCGAACAGGTCGCCGCTTTGCGATCCATGCTGGAACAGCGGCTGCACCTGCACCTGGCCCCGCTGGCGGCGAGCGCGGCGGTCGTCCAGCTGAAACCGGACCTCACGACGCTGCAGTTCCAGCGCCTTGGCCAAAGCCTGCTCAAGGAGGCGCCCGCAGTGCGCACCCTGGCGCTGTCGCCGCATGCGGTGGTGAGTCACGTGTTTCCTCCCGAGCAAGCCCGTGAGCTGCACGCGATGCCAGGCGAGAGCGCCGTGGCCAGGGTAGAGCAAAGCGCGCGCGAGGGCACCGTTCGGCTGGCCGGGCCGATGCAGCTCACCGATGGCGCGATCGGCATGCTGGCGCGCCGCCCGGTCTACCTGGACCCGGAGACCCGCCTGCAGTTTTGGGGCTTTGTCAGCGCGGTAATTGATTACGAGCGCTTCATCCTGCCTGCCCGACCACTGCTGGCCGGGGCGGACATCGACGTTGCGCTGCGCCATGTCGGTCCGACTGGCGCGCCGGGGACCGCGTTCCACGGTATGGCGGCCACCTTCGCTGGATCGCCGGAAACAGCGCTGATTGCCACGCCCGATGGGTTCTGGGAGATCGGCGCGCGCCTGCGCGGAGGCTGGGACCAGCCGCGCCCGTATTCGCTGGCGCTGCGCCTGCTGATGCTGGCCGTATTGCTCATCGTCGGCGCGGCCACGTGGCTGCTGCGCGCGCGCGGATTGCGCAACAAGATGCTGCTGCGCAAACTGGAGTCGGGCGAGGCGGCCCGGGTGCAGTGGGTGGCCGATACCTCGCACGAATTGCGCACGCCGATTACCATCCTGGCCACCCACCTCGACGCCATGCAGGACGGCATCATTGCGCCGACACCAGCCAATCTGGCGGTACTGTCCGACACGGTCAAGGAGATGGAAAGGCTGGTGTCCGACCTGCACGTGCTGGCGCGCGCCGACGCGGGCGCCCAGGCGCTGCAGTGCCAGGCGGTCGATCTGGCCGAGCTGTGCGCTGAGGTGGCGGCCGCCTTCGCGCCGCGCCTAACCAGCCATCCTCTGCGCTACAGCCTGGTCGACGCCTTGCCGCCCGGCTGCGTGGCCCAGGGCGACCGCCAGCGCCTCGGCCAGGTCCTGTCCAATCTGCTCGGCAATTCGCTGCGCTACACCGATGCCGGTGGGCAATTACAGATTGGGCTGGCGCTGGACGGCCAGCACATCGTCGTCAGCGTCGAGGATTCCACCCCTGGCGTGCCGGATGCCGCGCTGCCGCGCCTGTTCGAGCGTTTCTACCGCGTCGACGAGTCGCGCAGCCGGGCCAGCGGCGGTTCCGGGCTGGGCCTGGCGATCTGCGACGCCATCATCGCCGGGCATGGCGGCCGCATGCAGGCCAGCCATTCGCCCTTGGGCGGCTTGCGCATCGACATCCTGCTGCCGGCCCACGCGCCGCTCGCCCACCACGGAGATTGCCCATGACATTACCCCTTGTTTTGCTGGTCGAGGATGAACCGCGGATTGCCGAGATCCAGCTTGCTTACCTGGAGCAGGCCGGCATGCGCACCCATCATTTGCTGCGCGGCGACGAGGTGGTCGACTGGGTGCGCGCCGAACTGCCCGACCTGGTCTTGCTCGACCTGATGCTGCCCGGCCTGGACGGCACCGCCGTGTGCAGCCAGCTGCGCGCCTTTACCGACGTGCCGGTGATCATGGTGACCGCGCGGGTGGAGGAAATCGACCGCCTGCTCGGCTTTGACGTGGGTGCCGACGATTATCTGTGCAAGCCGTTCAGCCCGCGCGAACTGGTGGCGCGCGCGCAAGTCTGCTTGCGCCGGCGCGGCAAGGCGGCGGCCGGGCCGCGCGCACCCACCAGCGCGCTGTCGATCGACGAGGAGCGCCAGTGCGCCACCTGGAACGGGGCGCGGCTGGAACTGACGGCGCAGCAATTTCGCCTGCTGAGCGTGATGGCGCGCCAGCCCGGCCGCATCTTTTCGCGCGCGCAGCTGCTGGAACTCGCTTTCGAAGCCGGCAGCGAACGTTTCGACCGCGCCATCGACAGCCAGATCAAGAATCTGCGCAAAAAGCTGTCTCAGCAGGTTGCCGACCAGGAATTGATTCATTCCGTGTACGGCGTCGGCTACCGGTTTGAATGCCAGCCAGCCTGATTTATATTGCCCTGACACCACATCTTATTGCCCCTCTGCCACAATTGCGCCACATTTGCTCGTCAATATACAAGCTCGGCAAACGGCGATGCGACACGACACCAAGGTCCATCCGTTGCCATTCATGTACTAGGGAGAGAAAATGGGTATCGGAAAATGGGTCAAGAAAACGGTCAAGAAGGTCGGCAAGTCGTTTAACGATGTCGTCAACGACACGGTCAAGGATATCGGCGGCGGCATCGACGACATCGGCAACAGCTTCGAAGGCATGGGCGACGTGGCGCGCGATATCGCCGAGGACATTGCGGAACTGGGCTATACAAAGAAGAATTTCGGCAACGGTAACGACAATTTCACGTCCAGCTCGGCTGGCGGCAACTTTTTGTACGGCGGTGGCGGCAACGATACCCTGCGCGTCACGGCCGGAGCCTACAACGTGCTCAAGGGCGAAGACGGCGACGATACGCTCAGCGTGCAGGTTGGCGGCTACAACAAGCTCGACGGCGGCAACGGCAATGACAATCTGTCCGTCAGCGCTGGCGCGGACAACGTCCTGATCGGTGGCGAGGGCGACGATACCATCTCGATCGGCGCCGGCGCGAGCGCCGAGATCGATGGCGGTGGCGGCAACGACCGCATCAATGTGGCCGCTGGCGGCGCGGTCAAGGTGACCGACTGGAATGGCAACAACACCATCAGCTACAACGCCTTGTCGGGCTCGGTCAGCACCGGCGGCGGCAACGATACCGTCACCGGCAACGGCGCCAAGAACAACATCAACACCAATGACGGCGACGACAAGGTCGACATGACCGGCGCCAGCAATAACGTGAACGTTGGCAACGGCAACAATACGGTCAACCTGAGCGGCGGCAGCAATGTGGTCCACGCCGGCAATGGCAGCGACCGCATCACGGTCGGCGGCGGCAAGAATGTGGTGAACGCCGGCGATGGCGCCAACGTCATCAAGGCAGATGGTATCGCCAACAAGATCACGACCGGCAATGGCGCCGACAAGGTGACCGTGGGCGCCGTCTCGAACGAGATCAGCACCGGCCAGGGCAACGATGAAGTCATTGCCAACAGCGCCAGCAATATCATCGATAGCGGCGACGGCAACGATACGGTCAAGGTCGATGGCGCGTCGAACGTTGTTCGCACCGGCAACAATGACGACACCGTCACCGCGAAGGGCGGCTCGAACGTGCTGGAACTGGGCAGCGGCAACAACAACGCCAACGCGGCGGGCTTGTCCAACGTGATCAAGGCGGGTGACGGGAATGATACCGTGGTCGCCATGGGCGGCATCAATACCGTTGCGATTGGCCACGGCGACAACAATGTCACCGTGGGCGGCGGCGCCAATATCGTGACGACCGGCAACGGCCACGACAAGATCAACGCTTATGGCGGCACCAACACCCTCAACATCGGCAACGGCAACGACAAGCTGGTGGTGCTGGGCGGTGTCAATGTGGTGGTCGCGGCCGACGGCAACGACAACATCATCGCCGGCGGCGGCGGCAACGTGATCGGCAGTGCCGGCGGCAGCAACAGCATCCTCGCGGGTGGCTTGCTGAACGTGGTCTTCGCCGGCGGCGGCAGCAACAAGATCGGCGCGCTCGGCAATACCAACGCGCTGGTGAGCAATGGCGGATCCAACCTGACGGCGGCGGTCGGCAATACCAACGTGGTGCTGGCGAACGGCGGCAATAACACCGTGCTGGCCGCTGGCATGGGCAATCTGGTGGCCAGCACCGTGGGCGGCAACACGATTGCGGCGGTCGGCGGCGCCAACGTCATCCTGACCGAAGTGGGCGGCATGCTCGATGCCGCCAGCGGCGGCCTGGGCAAGGTGCTGGCCGGCGCGGTACCGGACAAGACCGTCTCCACGGCAATCAACAGCGCCACCGGCAAGCTGACCGGCGCCATCCAGAGCGGCAGCGGCAAGGATGTGGTGATCGCCGTCGGCGGCACCAACGTCATCTACACCGGCGCCCAAAACGATGTGGTCGCGGCCATCGGCGGCAATAACGTGGTGCTGGCCAACGGCGGCAACAATGTCACCACGGCCATCGGTGCGAACAATCTGGTGATCAATACGGCTGGCAACAACGTGGTCACCACGCTGGGCAACGCGAACGTGGTATTGACCGGCGTGGGCGAAGGCATCACGGATCTGGCCAAAAAGCTGGACAAGGCCACTGCCGGCAGCGCCACCAGCGCGATCTCCAAGTTCCTCGGCAACACCCTGGACAAGGGCGACGGCAACGATATCGTTACCGCGATCGGTGCGGCCAACGTGGTCTACACCGGCACCGGCAACGACGTGATCACGACCTTGGGCTCGACCAACGTGGTGTGGGCAGGCGCGGGCAACGACGTGATCACCACGGCCGGCTCGAACAACATCGTGTGGACGGATGGCGGCGTCGATATCGTCACCGCCGCCGGCAACAATAACTTGATCGTGACCGGCAATTACGCCGAAGTGGCGGCCACCGCCGTCGGCCTGGTCGATTCGATCGCCGCCGGCGTGGCCGCCATCGATCTGGTCGGCAAGGCTGGCCTGGGCGCTGCGGCCACCAGCCAGGGCGGCACCGAAGTGGTGACCGTGATGGGCAAGAACAATGTGGTGGTCGGCGGCAGCAGCGCGACCGTCATCACCGCACTGGGCAGCAATAATCTGCTGGCGACCGGCGCCGGTAACGACGTCATCAGCGCGGCGGGCAGCAAGACCGGCATCGTCTCCGGTGCCGGCAACGACGTGGTGACCGCGCTCGGTTCGTACAACGTGGTCGTGGCGGGCGAGGGCAACAACGTCGTCACCGCCGTCGGCAAGGGTAACCTGATCAGCGGCGGCAGCGGCAACGATGTGCTCACCGCAATTGCGGTCGGCTCGGCCGGCACCACCAAATCGAACCTGAACGTGGTGCTCGGCGGCGACGGCAACAACGTCATGACGGTAGTCGGCAAGGACAATATCGCGATCAGCGGCGGCGGCAAGGATGTGCTGGTCATGGCATCGTACGGCTCGCAAAAGAAAACGACCGAAAGCGGGGAAGAGGGCTCCGATACCACGACCACCAGCACCACCAAGTTCGACACCCAGGCGAACGTGGCGTGGACCGGCGGCGGCGACGATACCGCCCTGGTGTACGGCACCCACAACGTGCTCGTCACCGACAGCGGCAACGATACCGTCATCGTGGTCAATGCCGGCAGCAAGCTCGATTACAAGAGCGAAACGACCAACGGCGCCGACGAAGTCGTGTCCTCGACCAAGGTCAACGTCGATACGGGCTTCAATTTCGTGCACACCGGCAGCGGTAACGACAGCTTGATCCTGGCGGGCACCACCACCATCGGCATGGGCGGCGAAGGCAATGACCTGATTGTCACCGCCGCGCAAAACAATATCGCCATTGGCGGCGCGGGCAACGACGTCATCATCGGCCTGGCCGAAGCGACGGTGTTCAATGCGGTTGAAAGCCTGGTCGAGAACGACTACGAAAACGCCGGCGACTGGATCGGCGCCGCCATGAGCCACAATTTTGTCTCGTCCCAGATCAAGGCATTGACTAGCGGCAATTTGAGCAGTCTCAACCTTGTCGGCAACGTCTTGCTGGGCGGCGAAGGCAACGATACCGTGTTCGCCACCAACGCCGGCACCTACATCAGCGGCGGCAATGGCGACGACGTGATGATGGGCATGGGTTGGGGCGTCATTACCCAGTTGCTGGGCAAGGATGGCAGCAATCTGAACGGTGCCTGGACAGCGATGAGCGGTGGCTTTGCCGATGTCAGCAAGTATGTGGGCGATACCATGCTCAAGGACTTGTCGACCGGCTGGGACCAGATGGGCGCGGGCATCAAGGCCAAGCTGGCGGCGGCAACGAGCAGCGCCGGCAGCCTGGGCACCAGCCTCGACGGCGTAAGCGGCAAGGCGCTCGACGCGGTGTCGAACGTGAGCGGGCTGGAACTGAGCGACTTCAGCGTCGCCGGCGGCCTGAAAACGGCGGTCAATGGCGTATCGAGCGGCGTGAACAGCGCGGTGGCGGGCATCGGCAAGGGCTTCAGCTACGCGGCGGACGCCGATGTGGCGGGTGCGCTGGCGGACAGCGCCAGCTTCCTCGGCAGCAAGGTTGCCGCAGGCAGCGAGGCGACCTTCGACGGGCTGGAGTGGCTGACCGACAAGCTGGGCCTCGACATGAACTTCGGCAATTTCGATGGCGCCGAAGGCCTGGTCAGCGGCTTCCTCGCTTACATGATCGGCTACAAGTATGCTGGCGACAACGATCTGACTGGCGGCGCCGGCAACGACACCTTGTACAGCGGCATGGGCAACGACGACTTGCGCGGCGGCAGCGGCACCGACACCTACGTCATGTCGATGGGCGATGGCGAGGACACGATCTACGAAAGCGCGGGCGGCAACGACATCATCAAGTTCGCGGCCAACAGCATTTTCTCAGGCGTGACGATGGATGCGGCCGGCGTGAAGGCCAATGTCAGCGGCAAGGACCTGGTCATCAATTACGTCAACGACAAGGTCTCGTTCGCGAAAGTGACGATCGCCGACTATGCCAGCGTCAACATGAAGGAAGTGCAGTTGATCGACCAGTACGGCAAACTGGTGTCTACTATCAGTATGAATAGCCTGATCGCCGGCGCTGGCGACAGCGACCCGTACGCGATGACCTCGGTGTGGACCGCGAACCACCTCGATGCCTTCGCCGAGCTGATTCTCGTCGGCACGCAGCAGACGGCATAAACCGGTCTGCTCAGCACAGAAAACGCAGCGTGCGCAAGCGGCTGCGTTTTTTTGTTGTTGGGCCCGTTGCTGCATGTAGGCAAGACGGAAATATGTCAATTGGCATGGTAAAATTTCAAGATTGCCAGGGCGATTGGCGCCATCGGCTTCTCCTTTTTCCGGACGCAAAACATGTCGATTTCAGAAAGCACTGTCACCTTTTTCAACAAGACGGTCACCGAGTACGATTCCGAAGAGCCGGTCGAGTTGTCCGACGATACCGTCTACCGTTTGGCAATCGACTACGACGAAGAGGGCACGATGACGGAACTGATCGAAGAGTTCCTCGGCCGCGTCGACAAATCCAAGCTCGACGCGCTGATCATCGGCAAGTGGAGCGATGACTGCGATGAGAGTTCGGAGTCCATCGTCAAGACCCTGGTTGCCCACGCCGCCGAATTGCCTGCGCTGCGCGCCCTGTTCATCGGCGACATGACGTACGAAGAGTGCGAAATTTCCTGGATCATGCAGAGTGACGTGACGCCGCTGCTCAACGCGTTTCCTCTGCTGGAAGAATTGCGCGTGCGCGGCGCCAACCAGCTGGCGCTCCAGCCGTTCACCCATGCGAACCTGCGCACGTTCGCCATCGAAAGCGGCGGCCTGCCGGCCGAATTGGTCGAAGCCTTGATTGCATCGACCATGCCGGCGCTGACCCATCTGGAACTGTGGCTGGGTACCGAAGACTATGGTTTCTCGGGCGACGTGGCGCTGTACGAGCGTCTGGTGGCCAAACTGCGCACCCCGACCCTGGAATACCTGGGTTTGCGCGACTCCTACCTCGCCGACGAGCTTGCGGTGTGGCTGGCCGGAGAAGAATTCGTCGCTTGCCTGGAAACGCTCGACCTGTCGCTCGGCACGATCGGCGATGTCGGAGCTGAAGCCTTGTTCAACAGCCCGTACGTGGCCAAACTGCAAACCCTGGACCTGGAGCACCACTACATTTCCGAAGAATGGCAGGAAAAGCTCAAGACGCTGCCGATCACGGTTGACCTGTCCGATCCGCAAGAGATCGAGGACGAAGAAGACGGACGCTACGTCGCCGTCTCCGAGTAAGAGATGCCGCGGGTGAGCAAAGCCGGTCGCCGCGCATGCTAGACGGCGCCGGCGAGCGCTTGCCGGACGACCGGCCGAACGGCAAGCCGTACGGCCAGCCGAACGGCCAGCCGAACGGCGAGCCTTTGGTCTTGTTGGGCGTGCGTGGTGGCAAGCGGGAAAAGCTGATGCAGGCAGCACGCCAGGCGCTCGGCCTGCCTGCGGCGGTGGTTGTCGACTGGGCCGAGTGGCTGGATCAGCCGGCGCTGCTGACAGCCAGCCTGGCCCAGCGGCCTTGTGTGTTCAAGATTGACTCGCCCGGTGACGATGGGCGCCTGCACGGCATGCTGATCCGGCAGGGTTGCAAGGTGCTTGGCCTTGGCATGTCGCGCCTGCCTGATCGTGGGGAAATTTCCGTCTCCGGCGAATGGTTCGCCGGTTTCACGCAGGCCCTGCAGCGCGTGGCGGCGGAACTGTCGGCGCTGTCCCATGTCAAAGTAATGAACGCGCCGCATGAACTGCTGCTGATGATGGACAAGCTGGCTTGCCAGCAGCACTTTGCCGCGCGCGGCATTCCGATTCCCCGTTTGCTCGGTCCCATCGAAGGTTACGCGCACCTGCGCGCCGTTCTCGATGAGCATCATCTCAATCAGGTTTTCCTGAAAACGCGCTACGGATCGAGCGCATCCGGCGTGGTGGCTTACCGCCGCAATAGTCGCGGGGCCGAGCAGGCCACCAGTTCCGCCGACCTCGTGCAAGGGGAGGGCGGGCCGCGTCTCTACAACGTCAAGCGCTTGCGCAGCTACAATGCGCAGCCCGACATTGTGCAACTGGTCGACTTGCTGGCGGGCCAGCAAACCTATGCCGAAGCGTGGATTCCCAAGCCGCGCCACGGCGATGGCCATTACGACCTGCGCGTAGTGACACTGGGCGGCCAGCCGGCGCACCGGGTGGCGCGGGTCGGCACGCGCATGATGACCAATCTGCACCTCGACAACCAGCGCGCCGATGTGGCGAGCTTGCTGGGCGAAAAGGATCATGTAGCGCTGGAGCAGACCGCGCGCGCGGCGGCTGCCATTTTTCCACAAAGCCACGTCATCGGCCTCGATATGGTCGTGCGCAAGGGGCACGCTCATGTGCTCGAAGCGAACGCCTTCGGCGACCTGCTGCCCAAGCTGCTGTGGCAGGGGCACGATACCTATGGCGCCCAGTTGCAAACCGTCTCATCCCATGAAGCCTGATCCACGCTCGATTCCCGACATGAATCAGGTTGTCGGCAGTCACGACATTGTATTCATCACGCTCGACACCCTGCGCTACGACGTGGCCCAGCGCCTGTACGAGGCGGGCGAGCTGCCGGTGCTGGGGCCGCACTTGCCGCCCGGCGGCTGGGAGTGCCGGCACAGCCCGGCCAGCTTTACGTACGCGGCCCATCACGCGTTTTTTGCCGGATTTTTGCCCACGCCCGACCGCCCGGGACGTCATCCGCGCCTGTTCGCGACGGCCTTTCGCGGCAGCGAGACGACCTCGGCCCATACCCACGAGTTTGCGCAGGAGAGTGTGCCGGCCGGCCTGGCTGGCGCTGGCTACCGCACCATTTGCATCGGCGGAGTAGGCTTTTTCAACAAGGAAACGGCGCTCGGTTGCGTGTTGCCGGGCATGTTCCAGGAGAGCCACTGGAAGCGCTCGCTCGGCGTGGAAGGCCGCAACTCGACCGAGCGTCAGGTGGCGCTGGCGATTGCGCGTTTGAGCGAGCTGGGCCAGCAGCGGGTATTCTTGTTCATCAATGTCGCGGCCATCCATTCGCCGAACCGTGGCTATCTGCCGGGCAGCACCAGCGATACGATCGACAGTCACGCCGCGGCGCTGCGCTATGTGGACGGGGCGCTGGCGCCCCTGTTCGCCGCCTGCGCCGCGCGCGCGCCGACGTTTGCCATCGTCTGCTCGGACCACGGCAGCGCCTACGGCGAAGATGGCTTTCGCGGCCATCGCATTGCCCACGAAACCGTATGGAACGTTCCATACGCCCATTTCTTTATCGACTTTAACGGAACGACGCCATGAATCATCCCGCCACTCCCGGCACGCTCGCCCAGCGCATGCGTCACACGCCGTATCAGGCGTATTCCTATTCCTATCCGCACAAGGCGGCCTACCGGGCGCTGGCGACGCCGGCTTCGCTGGAGGATCTGTGGGCCGGGCAGGACCGTTCGGCCCTGTTCGCCTACATCCACATCCCGTTCTGCGAAATGCGCTGCGGCTTTTGCAATTTGTTTGCGATGGCGCGTCCGCAACCGGATATGGTGGAACGTTATGTGGCGCAGGTGGTCCAACAGATGCGCGTGCTCGACAAGGTGCTCGGCGAGCGCCGGTTTGCACGGTTTGCGCTCGGTGGCGGCACGCCCACGTTTTTGTCGGCGGCGCAGTTGCAAACGCTGCTCGATGGCGCGCGCGATATTCTGGGCATCGATTTGCAGACCACGCCGGCCGGCATTGAAGCCTCGCCCGAAACCGTGACGCCGGAGCGCATGGCGGTGTGCCGCAGCATGGGCATCGACCGTGTCAGCCTCGGCATCCAGAGCTTTGCGGCGGGCGAGATGCGTTCGCTGGCGCGGCCGCAGCAGAACGAGGTGGTGACGCGGGCGATCGGATATATCCGCGATGCAGGCTTCCCCACGCTCAACCTCGACCTGATTTACGGTATCGGCGGGCAGACGGTGGAGAGCTTGCTGGCGTCGATCGACAGAGCCCTGGCCTTCAGGCCGGAGGAGTTGTATTTGTATCCCTTGTACGTGCGCCAGCATACGGGGCTGGGCAAGATTGCGAACAGAAAGGGGGCCGCTTCATTCGATCCGATTGTGCTCAATCAGGAAGGCGACAGCCGCATGCAGCTGTACGAGGCGGCGCGCGATCATTTACGCGCGCGCGGCTACGTGCAGGTGTCGATGCGCATGTTCCGCGCGCCGCATGCGCCTGACGATACCGGGCCGTCCTATTGCTGCCAGAACGATGGCATGGTGGGCCTCGGTACCGGTGCGCGCTCGTACACGCGGGACCTGCATTATTCGACCGATTATGCGGTTGGGCGTGCGGACACGATTGGCATCATCGACAGTTACCTGGCGCTGGACGCCGACAGTTTTACCCATGCGCACCACGGCTTTGCGCTGGGGCAGGATGAGCAGCGGCGCCGCTACGTGATCCAGTCGCTGCTGACCGATCCGGGGCTCGACCCGGCGGCCTATACGCAGCGTTTCGGCGGCGATTGCATGCAGGATTTGCCGCAGCTGCACGAACTGGGCGAACTGGGTTTGCTGGAACAGGGCAGTGCCATTTTGCGCCTGAACGACCGTGGCTATGGCTATGCCGACACCATCGGCCCTTGGCTGGCGTCGGAAGACGTGCGCCTGCTGATGGCCGACGGCGGCACGGCATGCTGACCATGCTGCCGGCTGCCGCGCTCGATCAGGCGCAGCCGGCGCAACAGGCGCAGCGGTCCGGACAAATGGCGGAGCAGGCGGTACTGTCGCTGCTATACCGTGGCACCCTGTCGGGATGCAATTACGATTGTGCGTACTGTCCCTTCGCCAAGCGGCGCGACAGCCGGGCCAAGCTCGCGCGGGACGCCGCCGAGGTGGCGCGCTTCGTGGCCTGGGTTGGTGCGCAGGAGCGGCCCATCAGCGTGCTGTTCACGCCATGGGGCGAGGGCATGATCCGGCGCCATTATCGCGATGCGATTACGGCCCTGTCGGGCATGGCGCACGTGTGCCAGGTGGCGATCCAGACCAATCTGTCCGGGCCGCTGGCATGGCTGGAGCAGGCCGACAAGCGCAAGGTGGGGCTGTGGTGCACTTACCATCCGAGCCAGGTGCGCATGGATCGCTTTATTGACCGTTGCGAGCGCCTGGAGCGGATGGGCGTCCATTTTTCGGTGGGCATCGTGGCGATGCGCGAGCATTTCGACGATATCCGCGCCTTGCGCGCCGCGCTGCCGCCGCGGCATTATCTGTGGCTCAACGCCTACGACCGGCGCGGGCCGGGTTACTATCGGCCCGAGGACCTCGCGTGGCTCGACGGCATGGACCCGTGGTTCAGCTACAGCCGCAATCCCGAGATGTCGCGCGGAAAGCCATGTCGGGCCGGGTCGGAAGCGCTGTCGGTTGACGGTGACGGGGAAGTGCAGCGATGCCATTTTGTGACCGAGCGGCTGGGCAATCTGTACGCGGATCGCCTCGAAGACATGCTCGCCGAGAAGCCGTGCAGCCGCCTGCGCAAATGCGACTGCTACATTGGTTACGCGCACCGGCAGGAGCTGCCGTTTTATGATGACTTCGGCGCTGGCGTGCTGGCCCGCATTCCAGTGCGGCTGGCACCCGTGCAGGGGTAAACGCGACCTTGGAGCGCTGGGGCCTGATGAAGCGATCGTCACGTTTTCCATTGGCACCGGCCAAGACCGTGCTCGTGGAATGGCCGCCGCGCGGCGTGTTACCCAATGATCGGTCTTCTATGGAAGAGGATCAGCGCCGGCCATGTTGGAGTGCAACATCGCTTTGATCCGC
Source organism: Massilia pseudoviolaceinigra (assembly GCF_030846505.1). Classification (NCBI taxonomy): domain Bacteria; kingdom Pseudomonadati; phylum Pseudomonadota; class Betaproteobacteria; order Burkholderiales; family Oxalobacteraceae; genus Massilia; species Massilia pseudoviolaceinigra. Next base: position 79,083 of record NZ_JAVCWL010000008.1, read on the forward strand.
CGAATATGGATGTTCGATTGCTCCACCCGCTCGACATACGATGGGCTGGCAGTGCCGTCCGCGCCCATCCGGACGAGCAGATTCTTGTTTTCTTCGAACATACGCAGGGCGACCCAGAGGGTTTCCTCCATCTTCGCCGTCTGTTCCGCGAGCAGCGTTGCCGCCGTATAGGCGTGACCGGTATGGCAACGGAAGCGCAGATGGTTTCCAATCTTCATTTGCCACAACACGCCGCCGCAGCCCGGACAGTTGAACGGCACCTGCGTACCAAGGAACTCGACCGATTCCAGGTCGCTCAATACGCGCTGGGCGATCTTGGCCTCGACTGCGACATCGTCAGGGACCCGGATGCTGGCTCCCCGGTCGTGAAGCGCGAGCCATGTGAGTAGGCTACCCATCTCCGCCAGCGGCACGCAGTGATCGACCTTGACATGATTGAGCACGTTTTGCGGCATATCCGGATACGCGGCGTCGGCCGGATCCTGGACGACGCAGATCCCGCCGCAGCGTCGGATCACCTCCATGCCCGACGTGCCATCGTCGAGATAGCCAGTGAGGACGACTCCAATGACCCGATTCCCGAATTCAATGGCGGCGGAACGGAACAGGGGATCGATCGCGGGCCGCGCCCGATTTTCGCGCGCGCCCTTGGTCACCAAGGTCTTCGCTTCCGAGATCATCAGATGATGATCCGGCTGCGCCAGATAAATACAACCGCTCTTGATAACGCCATGCTGCACCGCTTGTTTGCAGGGCAAATTCCCTTTGTCGGCAAGCATGCGCAACATGGCGTCGTTTGAGCCTGTCGCCGCCATGTGATGAACGATGAGAATAGCGGCGGGGAAATCCGCCGGCAGTTGTGCAACGAGAGCGCCAAGCGCACTTTGTCCGCCGGCGGAGGTGCCGATCACGATGACCGGGAAGTCGCTTCGTTTCGCCGCAGAATCCGCGTTCGCCGTCTTTTTCGTGGATGCCGCCGTCATAAAATTCCTATGAATTGCCAATGGGTGCTATCAGGAATAATGCCATACAAGACGCGTCGGCAGCGCGCAAGAGCGCGGCGATGGAGATTTCGATAAGGAGGAGGTGGCCGGACCGCCACCACCACGACCACGGGCGTTGAACCGGGCTTACGCTATTTCTATGTGGCGCAGCAGCTGGCGCGTAAAGGTGAGGTATGGCCCGATGCGTGCCCCCGGTGTCGCGGTGGCGCCCCGCTGACTATCTGGCGCAGCGCCACCGTACGCTATTTACTCCAGCACAGGCGTGCTGCCCTGGCGCACCGGCTGCCGCACCGGCTGCCGCACCGGTCCAGGAACGGCACGTACGGCAACCAGCCGAGCACGCCGTTTGCGCACCCAGATGATGACACCGGTGACGCTCAGCATTGCCACCACCACACCCAGGAACGACAGGACGATGCGGCCGGCCAAGCCGGCAATCCGGCCGGAGTGCAGGGGGAACTGGAGTTGCAGGAAAATATCGCCTGCGCTGCCGGTGCCGGGCACGCGCTCGGAGACCAGTTTGCCATCGTTGCCATCGAAATACAGCCAGGAGTTGCCCAGGCCGACGTCGCCGTGGTCGTTGCCCGGCTCAAAGAAGCCGATGCCGTACAGCCCGAACGCGGATGCGTAGAACACGCCGCCGACCGGCGCTGTCCAGCCGCGTTTGGTTCCTTCGGCATGGGCCAGCGCCATCACTTCGTCGCGGCTGATAAGCGCCGGAATCGGTTTTTCCGGCGGATTCATGGTGCGGCTGGCGAAGGCGTCCGGGCTGAGAGTGGAGACGGTGGACAACAGCGGCCGCACGACGCGGTCGTTCAGGTTCATCGAGACCGAGGTGATCGCCAGCACCAGCAGCAACAGCCAGACCCACACGCCGCCGGAGCGGTGCAGGTCGAAGTTGAGCTTGAGCCCGCCGGCTTTCCAGCGGAAGGCGAACGACTTGCGCCAGCTGCGCCAGTTGGGAAACGACAAATACAGGGCGATGAAGCAATCGAGCACCCACACGATGGCGATGATGCCCATGAACCAGATGCCCAGTTCGATCCCTTTGACTTCCGGAATATGCATCGAGTAGTGCAGCTTGTACAGGAACGGCAGCAGGTTTTCGCGCGAGAGCGAAATTTCGCCCCACTGGCGTTTGGCCTGCACCTTGCCGGTTACCGGATCGACGCCGATCTGGTTAAAGCCCAGCTCGTATGGCTTGCCGGTGGCCGGATCGATCTTGCCCTCGACCGACATCATCGAGGTGTGACCCGGCTCGACCTCGGTCAGCACGTAACCGATGCGCAGGCGTGGATCGGCCGCTTCGATGGCGCGCGCCAGTTCGGTGCCGGGAATCTGGCGCTGGGCCGTCTCGCCGCTGTGGGCGTGAAACAGGTCCGGGTTGAGGGCCGCATCCAGTTCGTGGTCGAAGGAAATCAGGGCGCCCGTTGCACCGGAGATGAACAGGAAGATCGCCACGCCCAGGCCGAACCAGCGGTGGAGCAAAACCAGTGCAGGGCGCATATCAGTATGTCCAGTTGAGGGTGGCGCTGGCGCTGCGCGGCGCCGCGTAATAGGCCTGGCTCCAGTACAGCGAGGTCAGGTACTTTTTATCCGTGACGTTGTTCAGGTTCACGGCCAGCGTCATGTTGCGGTTGATCTCGTAGCGCGCCATCAAACCCAGCACGGCGTAGCTGTCCTGGCGCGTGACGATGCCCGGTTTCTGCTCGCGCTCGATATCGCTCTGCCAGTTCACGTTGGCGCCGATCTTGAGCTGCGGCACGGCAGGCAGGCGGTAGGTGGTGGACATGCGCAGCAGGCGGCGCGGCACGTAGGTCTTGGCGGCCTTGCCCTGGCTGTCTTCCACCTTCAGGCGGGTGAAGCCGGCGCTGGCCAGCCAGCCTTTGGCCAGCTCGCCCGTCACTTCCAGTTCGGCGCCGGTCGATTCGGCATTGATGCCGCGGTAGTACGCCTTGCCGCCGTTCATGTCGACCTGCTCGGCGGTATTGTTCTGGCGCGCCCGGAAGATGGCGCCGGAGAAGCTGGCCTTGCCACCCAACAGATCGCCCTTGAAACCGGCCTCGGCGCTGCTGCCCATGATCGGATCGAGCGCGACGCCGTTGATATCCTGCTCGCTTTGCGGGCTGAAAATTTCGGTGTAGCTGGTGTACAGGCTGACCTGCGGCGCCACGTCGTAGACCAGGCCGACGTAGGGCGACGTCTTGCTGGCCGACTTTTGCTTGCTGCTGCCGTAGGACAGGCCGGTGGAATCGGCCTTGGTCGAGTTAAAGCCGGTCAGCAGCTTGACCTTGTCGGCCAGCGCAAAGCGTGCGGCCGCGTAGACGGTCTTGCGCACCTCTTCATAGCTGCTGCCATCGAAGCGGTCGTCGAATTCCGGCTGCGGATAGCCGCCGGTAAAGTCGGTCGCTGCGGTGAGCGGAGTGCCGATGCCGCGGCCGTAGCCGGACAGATCGTCCAGGCGCGAGCGCGACCAGCTGGCGCCGAAGGCCAGGTCATGCTGGCGGCCGGCGAGGTTGAACTGTCCGCTGGCGCCGATGTCGAACAAGGTCTGGCTGTGGTCGGAGCGGTAGGCGGACGGGTAGGAAAACAAGCCGTCGCCTGTCGCTTTGTCCGGCGTGCCGTACACGTAGAACAATTTCGAGCGGGACGCTTCCTTGTTGTGGCTCAGGGTCGACTTGAGCGCCCAGCCCTGGCCCAGTTGGTGATTCAGTTCGGCAAAGCTGCCATTGGTCTTGTTATCCCAGTGCGACCAGTCGGCCGAGGTGTTGGTGCCGGCCGGGTAGTTGGTCGGGCTGCCGTCGGTGTAGTACAGGGGCAGGGCGCCCCACATGCCGCCGCTGGACTTGTTGTCTTGCCAGGCATGGCCGATGCTGAGCAGGGTGTCGCTGCCCAGTTTGGCTTCGACGATGCCGTAGACAACGTTTTTCTTGGTCGCGTAGCGGTCCAGGTAGGAATCGCCCTGCTGGCTGACCGCCACCACACGGCCCTTGACGCTGCCGCTCGCGCTGAGCGGGCTCGACAAATCGGCATCGAGACGGCGCGTATCCCACGAGCTGAGAGTCAGGCCGGCGCTGGCGGCCAGGGCAGGACCTGGACGCTTGCGGATGAAGTTGACCGTGGCGGACGGGTTGCCCGTGGACGCGGCCAGGCCGTTGGCGCCGCGCACGATATCGACGCGGTCGAACAGCGCGGTGTCGAGGTTGCCCATCATGTTGCCGAACACCAGCGGCATGCCGACACCGTCGACCTGGAAATTGATGATATCGAAGCCGCGCGCGACGTAATAGGTGCGGTCGGTTTCGACTTTCTCGACGGTGACGCCGGTGGTGTTGGCGAGCACATCGTTGACATTGTCGAGACGGAAATCGTCCATGCGCGCGCGCGTGACGACCGACACCGACTGCGGCGTTTCGCGCAGCGTCAGGCTGAGTTTGCTGGCACTGTCGCTGTCGCGCGCCTGATAGCCGTTCTGGTCGTTCGCGCCTGTGATTGTGATGACTGGCAGGACGGCCGCCTCGGGCGCGTCGTCGGCGGCGCTGGCGGCACCGGCATGGCCGAGCGCGAGCGACAGAGCGAGCACCAGCGGACGCAGGCGAGGATGGGAAGACGACGGGACGGACGTGTTGATACGGCGGGGCATGCAAAAACTCCTGGTGTGAGAAAGATCGTCACTGGCTTGGAGACTGCAACCTGGCTTGTCAACGATGGGGTGCGCTGTCGTAAAGACAGATGCGAATGATTCTCATTTTACCAAAAATGGAAAGGTTTCGCAATCGACCCCGGCAAGACCATCGCGCGAATGAGCTGTTGCAATGCATGGATTTCTGCCAAGTTGTGCTGGGCTGAAGTGCGGCGGAAGGTTATGCTCGCCGGATAGACACTTGGCGAGCTGGCGAGCTGGCGTGCACAGGGCGACCGTCAGGTGCGCCTTGGAGAGTATTTCCGTGAAAGTGGCAACACAGTTAAGCAGCGTTGAAGGGCACCGCATGCGTCTTTTTGGATTGATTATTCCTGCCTTGCTGGCATGTCCGGCTACGGTAGCGGCATGCGACATTCCGTCCCCAGCGATTGCCGACTACCTCAATGGCCACGCTAACGGCCGCGTCGTGTTCGTTGGGAATGTGGTGGCGTCGACCGCGCGAAAAACCGACGGCTTGGTGATCGAAGACCTGACAGTGAGCGTGAGCAAGTCATTTGGAGTGGCTACACTTCCCCGGACCTTACCGGTGCTGAGCCGAATCAGCGGCGGCAGTAATCCATGCGGCCGTGCTGATTTTTCTGCCAGGGCGGGAGAGCAATGGTTGATCTTCGGACAACGTGACGCAGAGCGCGTCTGGCCGGATCTTTATCTGAGCCGCAAACTCGTCAATGGGCGCATCGGCGCGGCGCTCTTGCGGCAGCTCAGCCCAGCAGCGTCATTGAAGATGCGGGAATGACGGAGCTAAGTTTCGGAGCAACAATGGCATTCCCGCCTGACACCGGCTAGCGCCGGCGAACGTCCACGGCTGGCCAGGTTGGCTGGCGGTCGCAATACTAAAAACCGTTCAATAGTCGCAGCGGTAAAAATGCCCCATGATCGGCACCACGCGTCCGGCGCACTCGGAGAAAGGGAACAGCTCGCTGCTCGACCACGCCACGTGGCCCTTGGGCTCGGCAATGCGGCCGCTGGCATCGTAGATAACGTAGGTCGTATCGGTCCCGACGGTGCTCCAGTCGTAGGCCAGCACGGGGCGATTGCCCGGTGGGTGGGTTTGCATTTTTTTATCGAAGCTCTGGCCTTCCGACATCACGTGCACCACGTTGGAAGCGCGGCCCACGGTGGCCTGCAACAGTTCCGGCACTGAAAACAGCGCCCCAAGCACGACGATATACGTTGCCATCGAGGCTGCGCGGCGCCAGTGGTGGTGGTGCAGGGCGCGCACCAGTCCGAACACCGAACAGAGGCCGCCAAGCAGCGCGACGGGGAGGATCAGCATCCCCGCGACGCCCGAAAAGGGGACCACCAGCACGAACGTGAGCAAGGATGCGCTCAGGAGCCAGATGGGCCAGCTGAAGTAGGCATCGCCACGCTGTGCGTGGGATGCATGTTTGCTGCCGTGGGCGATTGTTGCCATGATCGTAAGCTTTCGCAAGTTGACTGGCGGCTTTATTTTGTCCTACTCGGCCAGTGGCGTGGCCTATATTGTCACTACCTTGCCGTTAGCGCAATTTGTTTTTACTGTCGTGCGGCGCTCCCTCTATGCGGAGTGCTTGCGAAAGTGATAAGGCAAGGCATTGTGAATGCGGGTTGCCGCCACCGCAGCTTGCCCTGCGGCTACACTAATCTGGTTCAATCCCTGGGCTACATCGCCGATGGCGTACAGGCCTTCCACGGTCGTCGACTGATGGTCGTCGACCTTCAGTTCCATGCAGGCCGAGGTTTGCGCGCCGAGCGATACCGCCAGGTCGGAGCGCGCCGTTTCGCCCAGCATGGGGTAGAGCACGTCGCTCTCGTAGGCCTCGCCATCTTCCGTGTGCATCACCGGTGTCATGCGCTCGCTCATGGTCACGCCCAGCAGTGGCGAGGTAACGTAGCGAATGCCGGCATCATGCAGGCGCTGGCGGTCGGCCGGGTCGACCAAGGCCTCCCTGGTGCGCTCGAACAGCGTGACGTCCGTGGAAAAGGTGCGCATGAACAGTGCGTGGCCGACCGGGTTGGTGTCGGAAGTGACGACGGCAATTTTCTGGTCGAGGACGTCGTAGCCATCGCATACCGGGCACAGGCGGACCGCGCCGCACGCCACGGCCTCAAGGAAATTTTCGATGGGCATGCCGGTGTCGGCGATGCCGGTTGCCAGCAGCACGGTGCGGGCGCGAATTTCGCCGCCCTCGTGCGCGGCCACGAAGCAGCCGTCTTCGCGCACCAGCCGGGTCACTTCGCCCTGGATCACCTCGCCGTCGTAGCGTCGCAGCTGGTGGCGCAATTTGTCGAGCAATTCCTTGCCGTGGATGCCGTCCGGGAAGCCCGGATAGTTATGTGTGACCGGAATCCAGCCGAGCCGGCTGTTACCTTTGTCGACCAGGATGATATTGCGCCGGAAGCGGCGCAGGTAAATCGCCGCCGTCAGCCCGCCCGGGCCGCCGCCGATGATCAGGGTGTCGTGGATGGTGGGGGAGGGGGTGTACGGGATCATGCCGCATTATCGGTAATGCGCGTTGGGCGGGGCATCGGTGCGCCCGCCGCCGCCGGGTAAGACAGGGCTTACAGCATCGCCTGGCGTCGCGCTAGTCGTGCGACTCGGGCTGCAGGGTCACATGGTCGATGCCGTGGCGGGTCAACAGCATGTCCTTGACTGTGGCCAGCACCTGGGGCCAGTCGCGCAGGTTGCCGATGCGCAGGTGGCCGATCAGGGCCGGTTGTCCCGGCGACATATCCCACACATGCAGATCGTGCACCGACAGCACGCCCGGTATGGCGGCCAGGTCGGCGCCGACCTGCAGGTAATCGATCTGGTGCGGCACGCCTTCCATCAGCGCGTGGTAGGAGTCGCGCAGGATGCCGGCGGTCGAGCGCAGGATCAGCACGGAGACGAAGAGCGACAGCAGCGGGTCGATCGGCATCCAGCCGGTGAAGTAAATCACGGCGCCGGCGGCGATCGCCGCGATCGAGCCGAGGATGTCGCCCATCACGTGCACCAGCGCGGCGCGGGTGTTGATGCTTTCCTGGTCGCGCGAGAGCAGCCAGGCCACCAGCAGATTGATGGCCAGGCCGATTGCGGCAACCACGAACACGGTGCCGCCCTGCACCTGCTGCGGGGCGCTGAAGCGGTGCACGGCTTCAAAGACGATCCAGCCGACCACGGCCAGCATGGCCAATGCGTTGACGAAGGCGGCCAGCGCTTCGGCGCGGCCGAAGCCGAACGAGTGGCGCGCCGAGGGCGGGCGCTTGGCGATCAGTTGCGCCAGCAGCGCCAGGCCCAGCGCGGCGGCGTCGGTGACCATGTGGCCGGCATCGGAAATGAGGGCCAGCGAATTGGAGGCGAAGCCGGTCAGCACTTCGATCACGGCAAATACCAGGGTCAGGCTCAGGGCAAAGGCCAGCGCGCCCTGGCTGCGGCCGACGGTGACGTGGGTATGTTTGGCGTCGCCCTTGTGGTGGGCGTGCAGGTGGGCGGAGGAGGGCGTGGGTTTGGCGTGCATGGGCAAAGTGTAATGGAAAAAAGCGTCCGATTTCCCTGCCGCCAGCCGGGGTACTTCCTGGCGCCTGAACATCGTGTTTAAAAAGCGCTTGTCATCCCGGGGATGCCTCTCTATAATGCTGGTCTTCGGGCGGTTAGTTCAGCTGGTTAGAATACTTGGTCGACATCCAAGGGGTCGGGGATTCGAATTCCTCACCGCCCACCAGTTTTAGCGGTAAAAAGCAGTAAAGCGCAGTAAGGCAGAGTTGTTCCAGCAACGCTCATGCTATATCAGGGCGGTTAGTTCAGCTGGTTAGAATACTTGGTCGACATCCAAGGGGTCGGGGATTCGAATTCCTCACCGCCCACCAGAACATGCAGTACCCAGTAAGAGAGAGAAAGGCACCATGGTTATGACACCGCGAACTACGACGGAGTTGTTCCAGCGACGCTAGTCGAGGTGCTTCCTTTTGCTTACTCAAAATGAAAAACGCGGCTAGTCCGCGTTTTTTTTCGTCCGCATTTTCGTTTGCACTTTTGTTTGTACTTAAATATCAGTTTTGTTCAGGAGAACAGCATGGTTTCAGTCCGCCTTCCCGATGGTTCCGAGCGCCAGTTTGATGGCCCAGTCACCGTAGCCCAGGTTGCAGCGAGCATCGGTACAGGCCTGGCCAAAGCGGCGCTGGCCGGCAAAGTCGACGGCAAAGTCGTCGACACCTCCTTCCTGATCGAGCAAAACGCCGATCTGGCCATCATCACCGATAAGGATGCGGAAGGCCTGGACGTGATCCGTCACTCCACCGCCCACTTGCTGGCCTACGCGGTCAAGGAACTGTATCCGGAAGCGCAGGTCACCATCGGTCCGGTGATCGAGAATGGCTTCTTCTACGATTTCTCGTACAAGCGCCCGTTCACGCCGGAAGATCTGGCGGCGATCGAAAAGAAAATGACCGAGCTGGTCAAGAAAGACGAGAAAGTCACGCGCACCGTGCTGCCGCGCGACGAAGCGGTGGCGTACTTCAAGTCCATCGGCGAAGACTACAAGGCGGAAATCATTTCCTCGATTCCAGCCGGTGAAGACGTGTCGCTGTATGCCGAAGGCGGTTTTACCGACCTGTGCCGCGGCCCGCACGTGCCCAACACCGGCAAGCTGAAAGTGTTCAAGCTCATGAAAGTGGCGGGCGCCTACTGGCGCGGCGACTCCAAGAACGAGATGCTGCAGCGTATCTACGGCACCGCCTGGCTCAAGAAGGAAGACCAGGAACTCTACCTGCACAATCTGGAAGAGGCGGAAAAGCGCGACCACCGCAAGCTGGGCAAGGCGCTCGACTTCTTCCACTTCCAGGATGAAGCGCCGGGCTTGATCTTCTGGCATCCGAAGGGCTGGTCGATCTGGCAACAGGTTGAGCAATACATGCGCAATGTGTACCAGGTCAATGGCTACCAGGAAGTGAAAGCGCCGCAAATCCTCGACCGCGGCCTGTGGGAAAAGACCGGTCACTGGGATAACTATCGCGACAATATGTTCGTCACCGAGTCGGAAAACCGCTCGTACGCACTGAAGCCGATGAATTGCCCGGGCCACATCCAGATTTTCAATTCCGGCATGAAGAGCTACCGCGACCTGCCGCTGCGTTACGGCGAGTTCGGCCAGTGCCACCGCAACGAGCCGTCCGGCGCGCTGCACGGCATGATGCGCGTGCGCGGCTTTACCCAGGATGACGGCCATATTTTCTGTACCGATGAGCAGATTCCGGGCGAAGTGGCGGCCTTCCACGCACAGGCGATGGAAGTCTACACCGCGTTCGGCTTCGACAATATCGATGTCAAGCTGGCCCTGCGTCCGGACAGCCGCATCGGCAGCGAGGAAAGCTGGGACATCGCCGAAGAGTCGCTGCGCAGCGCGCTGCGTGCCTGCGGCGTGTCCTGGACCGAACTGCCGGGCGAGGGCGCGTTCTACGGTCCGAAGATCGAATACCACCTGAAAGACAGCCTGGGCCGCGCATGGCAGGTTGGCACGGTGCAGATCGATCCGTCGATGCCGGGCCGTCTGGGCGCCGAATACACGGCTCCCGACAACACCAAGAAGGTGCCGGTCATGCTGCACCGCGCGATCGTCGGTTCGCTGGAGCGTTTCATCGGCATCCTGATCGAAAACTACGCCGGCGCGATGCCGCTGTGGCTGGCGCCGGTGCAGGTTGCGGTGCTCAATATTTCGGACGCGCAGGCCGACTACACCCAGGAAATCGCGACGAAGTTGCGCAAACTGGGGTACCGCGTTCACGCTGATTTGCGCAACGAGAAAATTACGTTTAAAATACGTGAACATTCCGTCCAAAAACTGCCGTACATCCTCGTGATTGGCGACAAGGAGCGGGATGCCAACACTGTGGCCGTGCGAGCTCGTGGCAATGTCGATTTGGGCGTAATGTCCATCGATGCCCTGGTGGAGCGCCTCAAACACGAGGTCGATTCCAAAGCTTGACGAGTTAATTCTCGACGCGGCTAATTCATCAGATTTTAAAAGGAAACAACATAGCTACTGACAAGTCGCATCGCATCAATGGCGAAATCACCGCCCCCGAAATGCGTTTATCCGGGGTGGAAAACGAGCCGCTTGGCATTGTGAGCCTGGCTGAGGCTTTTCGTCTGGCCGAAGAAGCGAACGTAGATCTGGTGGAAATTGCGCCAACCGCGCAACCACCGGTATGCCGTCTGATGGACTACGGCAAGTTCAAATATTCGGAACAGAAGAAGGCGCACGAAGCCAAATTGAAGCAAAAGATCATTCTCGTGAAGGAAGTCAAATTCCGTCCGGGTACTGATGATGGCGATTACAATATCAAGCTGAAAAACCTGATGAAGTTCCTCGATGAGGGTGACAAAACCAAGATCACGCTGCGTTTCCGCGGCCGTGAGATGGCGCACCAGGACATCGGCTTCCGCATGCTGGAACGTTTGAAGGCCGATCTTGAGCCGTATGGCCAGGTCGAGCAGTTCCCGAAGATGGAAGGTCGTCAGATGATCATGATCCTCTCGCCGAAGAAGAAGAAATAAGCAAAGAACGGGTTGCCCAGGCAGCTTGTGCAAAGAAGCGCCCCGCCACGCAAGTGCCAGGGGCGCTTTGTTTTGTGGGGTGGCCACGCAACGTCGTCGTCGCTCTCGCTATCTTTTGATCCGTGGTCATGGCGTCAAGGTGGTATCCACGTGCAAGCATATACCCCAAAGAAACTTTGCCACAACAAGCTTGCATTTGCAGGCAACTTCTGTGTTATGATCTCCGGCTTCCTCCTTCACTGGCGGAAGACAATGTGAAAGCAGGCATCTAAGTGCAGCACAGCGTTGCCACCTGCAATCCTATAATGGAGCTGTCCGGAAGGACAGAACTGCTATGCCTAAAATGAAGACCAAAAGCTCCGCGAAGAAGCGTTTTCGCGTGCGTCCAGGTGGAACCGTTAAATCGGGTCACGCTTTCAAACGTCACATCCTGACCAAGAAAACCACCAAGAGCAAGCGCCAACTGCGCGGAATCACGAACGTCGATGCAGCGGATGTCAAGTCCGTCATGCGTATGATGCCGTCGGCTTAATCTCACCACTCAATTTAAGGAGTTACTATGCCTAGAGTAAAACGTGGGGTTACAGCTCGTGCCCGTCATAAGAAAATTCTTGTACAAGCTAAAGGCTACCGTGGTCGCCGCAGCCGTGTATACCGTGTTGCCAAGCAAGCAGTCATGCGCGCTGGCCAATACGCTTACCGCGATCGCCGCAACAAGAAACGCGTATTCCGCCGCCTGTGGATCGCCCGTATCAACGCCGCTTCCCGTGAGCATGGCGTAACGTACAGCGTATTCATGAACGGCCTGAAAAAAGCATCTATCGAACTGGACCGTAAAGTCCTGGCCGATATGGCTGTGATGGACAAGCCGGCGTTCGCCGCGATTGTCGCAGCAGTGAAAGCCAAGATCGCTGCGTAAGCAATGATCGATGCAAGCGTTGCCTCCGGGTGGCGCGAAAAGAGCGGGGCAGAGGTTCAAACCTGTGCCCCGTTTTTGATTGTGGCGCGTGCGCCAGTCCCGCTCAACAGGAAAAAAACATCGCATGAACTCCCTGGAAGAACTCGTCGTCTCGGCACAGGCTGACTTTATCGCCGCCGAAGATGCTGCCGCACTGGAAAACGCCAAAGCCAAGTACCTTGGCAAGACTGGCCAGATCACCGAGCAAATGAAGGGCCTGGGCAAGCTCGACCCGGAACAGAAAAAGGCCCAGGGCGCGCTGATCAACGCCGCCAAGGTCCGGATCGAAAACGCCCTGACCGCACGGCGCGATGCGCTGGCCAATGCCCAGCTCGAAGAGCGCCTGAACGCCGAAGCGATCGACATCACCCTGCCGGGCCGCGGCCGCTCCGGCGGCGGCATCCACCCGGTGATGCGCACCTGGGAACGGGTCGAGGAAATCTTCCGCTCGATCGGTTTCGATGTGGCCGACGGCCCCGAAATCGAGACCGACTGGACCAACTTCACGGCGCTCAACAGCCCGGAAAACCATCCGGCCCGCTCGATGCAGGACACCTTCTATATCGAAGGCAACGACAGCACCGGCAAGCCGCTGCTGCTGCGCACCCACACCAGCCCGATGCAGGTGCGCTACGCGCGCACCCACACGCCGCCGATCAAGGTGATCGCGCCCGGCCGCACCTACCGCGTCGACAGCGACGCGACCCACTCGCCGATGTTCCACCAGGTCGAAGGCCTGTGGATCGCCGAAGACATTTCGTTCGCCGACCTGAAGGGCGTGTACCTGAACTTCGTCAAGGCCTTCTTCGAGACCGACGACCTGCAGGTGCGCTTCCGTCCGTCGTACTTCCCGTTTACGGAACCCTCGGCCGAGATCGATATTGCGTTTGGCAGCGGTCCGCTCAAGGGCCGCTGGCTGGAAGTGTCGGGCGCCGGCCAGGTGCATCCGACCGTGGTGCGCAACTTCGGGCTCGACCCTGAAAAATTCATCGGCTTCGCGTTCGGCTCCGGCCTCGAGCGCCTGACGATGCTGCGTTACGGGATCAACGACCTGCGCCTGTTCTACGAAGGCGACCTGCGCTTCCTGAAGCAATTTAACTAATTCAAGGTTCACTGATTATGCAATTTTCCGAAAATTGGCTCCGTACCATGGTCGATCCGAAGATGACTTCGGATGAACTGGCTCACCTGCTGACCATGTCCGGCCTGGAAGTGGAAGAAGTCGAAGCGGTCGCGCCGCCGTTCTCGAACGTGGTCGTGGCGGAAGTACTGGAAGTGGCCAAGCACCCGAACGCGGACCGCCTGAACGTGTGCAAGGTCAACGTCGGCACCGGCACCTTGCTCAACATCGTGTGCGGCGCGCCCAACGTGCGCGCCGGCATGAAGGCCATCTGCGCCATGGCCGGCGCGATCCTGCCGCCGGGTGCGGACGGCAAGCCGTTCGCGATCAAGGTCGGCGAGCTGCGCGGCGTGGAATCGCAGGGCATGATGTGCTCGGCCAAGGAATTGAAACTGTCCGAGGAAACGAGCGGCCTGATGGAGCTGCCGGAAGATGCGCCGGTCGGCCAGAACATCCGCGACTATCTCGCACTGAGCGACCTCAAGTTCACCATCAAGCTCACCCCGAACAAGGCGGACTGCCTGTCGGTGCTGGGCGTGGCGCGCGAAGTGTCGGCCCTGACCGGCACGCCATTGACCTTGCCGCAGATCCGCCCGGTGGCGGTCAATGGCAGCGAAATCCTGCCGGTGACAATCAGCGCGCCGGACCTGTGCGGCCGCTTTTCGGGACGCGTCATCCGCGGCCTGAACGCCAGGGCAGCCACCCCGGACTGGATCCGCCAGCGCCTCGAGCGCAGCGGCCAGCGTCCGCTGTCGGCCCTGGTCGATATTTCCAATTACGTCATGCTGGAACTGGGCCGTCCCTCGCACGTGTTTGACATGGACAAGATCCATGGTGCGCTGGATGTGCGCTGGGGCAGGAAGGGCGAGTCCCTCAAGCTCCTCAACGGCAATACCGTGGACGTGGACGACTGGGTCGGCGTGATCGCCGACGAGCAGGAAATCGAATCGCTGGCCGGCATCATGGGCGGCGACGCAACCTCGGTCACGTTAGAGACCACCAATATCTACCTGGAAGCGGCGTTCTGGTGGCCGAACGCCATCCAGGGCCGCGCGCGCCGGTTCAATTTTTCGACCGATGCGGCGCACCGCTTCGAGCGCGGCGTCGATTTCGCCACAACCGTCGAGCACATCGAGCGCATCACCGCGCTGATCGTCGAAATCTGCGGCACCCAGGACACCGTGGTCAGCCCGATCGACGACCAGATCGTCAACGTGCCGTTGCCGAAAGCGGTGACCCTGCGCACCGCGCGTGCGCAAAAGGTGATCGGCGTGCCGATCACCGACGCCATGGTGGCCGACATTTTCACGCGCCTGGGCCTGCCGTTCACGCAGGAACCCGGCCTGTTCGCCGTGACCGCGCCGACCTACCGTTTCGACATCGAAATCGAGGAAGACCTGATCGAGGAAGTGGCGCGCGTGTATGGCTTCGAGAACATCCCGGCGCTGCCGCCGGTGGCCGCCAGCCAGATGATCATCGCGCCGGAAAACACCCGGTCCCTGTTCGCCGTGCGCCACCAGCTGGCCGACCTCGGTTACCAGGAAGTGGTGAACATGAGTTTTGTCGATTCCGCATGGGAAACCGACTTCTCGGACAATGCCGACCAGATCAAGCTGGTCAATCCGATCGCCAGCCAGATGAACGCGATGCGTTCCTCGCTGATCGGCTCGCTGGTGGCCAATGTGCGTTATAACCTGAACCGCAAGGCGGGCAGGGTGCGCGTGTTCGAAGTGGGCGCGATCTTCCGCCGCAATGCGCAAGCGGCCGATGGTCCGCTGTCGGTGGCCGGTTTCGACCAGCCCAAGCGCGTGGCCGGCATCGCCTACGGTCCGGCGCTGGACGAACAATGGTCGCTCAAGTCGGCACCGGTCGATTATTTCGATGTCAAAGCCGATGTGGAAGCCCTGTTCGCGCCGCGTCCCCTGCGTTTCGTGAAAACGGCCCATCCGGCCCTGCATCCGGGCCGCTCGGCGGTCATCGAGCTCGACGGCAAGGACATTGGCTTTATCGGCGAACTGCACCCGCGCTGGCTGCAAAAGTACGATTTGCCGCAGGCGCCGGTCTTGTTCGAGGTGGATGCGATTGCGTTGCAGCAACGATCCGTGCCAAAATATGAAGAGATCTCGAAATTCCCCGGCGCCACGCGCGACCTGGCTTTCGTGGTCAAGAACACGGTTGCGGCGCAGGACCTGCTCGATGCTTTTGCCGCTGAACTGCAGGTAAATCCAGCAGGAAAGATTGTGCAAGCCATTGTTTTGTTTGATGAATATCGCGGAAAAGGGATCGAGGCCGACGAAAAAAGCCTTGCTTTCCGCTTTGGCTTGCAAGATACTCAAACCACCCTGCAGGACGATGTGGTCGAAGGCGTCATGAAGGCGCTGGCGGCGTCGGCCCAGCAGAAACATGACGCGAAGCTGCGTTCATAACCGATCCCACGAGCAGTAACGATACGAGGCAGGGCTGTAAAATTAATAACAACGACGTTGATTCCGCCGTACTCCAGTCGGCGCTGGCAGCCGACCTGCACCGTGCGATGCAGGTCGCCAGGGTTCGCCAGGACGCTGAGAAGAATCTCCCGACCCTGACCAAGGCCGAGCTGGCCGAACTGCTGTTCGAGCAGGTCGGCCTGAACAAGCGCGAAGCCAAGGACATGGTCGAGACCTTCTTCGACGAGATCAGGAATGCCCTCGAGCGTGGCGAAGCGGTGAAGTTGTCGGGCTTCGGCAACTTCCAGCTGCGCGACAAACCGCAGCGGCCCGGCCGCAATCCCAAGACCGGTGAAGAAATCCCGATCACGGCGCGCCGCGTCGTGACCTTCCACGCCAGCCAGAAGCTCAAGGGCATGGTCGAAGAAACCAGCCCGATGGCGCGCGCCGCCTAAAGTGAACCGATGAACGATCGTGCGAGCAAGGCTGATCTGATCGTGCTGCCGGCCATTCCGGCCAAGCGCTATTTCACGATCGGGGAAGTGAGCGAGTTGTGCGGCGTCAAACCGCACGTACTTCGTTACTGGGAGCAGGAATTTACCCAGCTTAAACCGGTCAAACGACGTGGAAACCGCCGCTATTATCAGCACCACGAGGTGTTGTTGATCCGTCGTATCCGCGAACTGTTGTACGAACAAGGCTTTACGATCAGTGGTGCGCGCAATAAACTCGATAGCCGCATTGGCGGACTGCTTGCGCCACCGTGTGATGACGACGCCGACGCGGCGGCGCTTGACGCCGTGGTGGCGCCGCCCGAACTCGACCGGGCCGTGATCCGCAGCGAACTGGTCGCCATACTAGCCCTGCTCAAAGGCCCGGGCTAGGACGGCGGCCGTGTCCCGTCGCCAATCGCGGGGGCCTTGTGCCCCTTTGCTGTTTTTGAAGGCCGGTGTGAGCACGCAGCGCCAGTGCGCTGTCATACGTGTTTGTACTGAACAGCCAGAGTGCTAGAATACTAACGCATGCGCAGTGCCGGGCGCGTGGTTTGCCTCGGCTCTTTCCTATGCAAGGATAATTTAAGGGAAGACAATGATACGCGTTGCCATATGTGACGATCACCAGATAGTACGTGCAGGTTTTAAACAGATTTTTTCTTCGTCACCCGACTTCGATGTCGTGGCCGAAGGGGCAACCGGGCGCGAAGCGCTGGACATTGCGCGTCGTGAAATTTGCGACGTGCTGCTGCTCGATATCGCCATGCCGGACCAGAGCGGCATCGACATTCTGCGCACCATCCGCCAGGGACAGCCCAACCTGCCGGTGCTGATTCTGTCCGGCTATCCGGCCCAGCAATATGCGCTGAACCTGTTCAAGATGGGCGCCAACGGCTACCTGAACAAGGAATGCGAGGCCGACGAGCTCAAGACGGCGGTGCGTACCGTGTTCCAGGGCCGCCGCTACGTCAGCTCGACCGTCGGCGAATTGCTGGCCCAGAGCTTCGACCGCGATCCCAACACGGCGCTGCACACCGAGCTGTCGGACCGCGAGTTCCAGGTGTTCCTGCGCCTGGCCAAGGGTGCGACCGTGTCCGACATCGGCGTTGCCCTCTCGCTCAGCATCAAGACCGTGTCGACCTACCGCACGCGGATCATGGAAAAAATGGGCTTGCAGTCGAACAGCGACCTGACCTATTACGCCATGAAAAACAACCTGCTCGACTGATCCTCCGGCGGACTTGCCGCGGCCCCGCCGCCCGGCCCCGCCGCCCGGTCCGGCCAATCTGCCCTGCCACCCGGCGGGGCGCCGCCGTCTCCGCCGCGCAGTGCGCGCGCACCTGTCCGTCACCACCTCCTACGGTCCAGCTCGGCTGCGCCCCGGCAATTCCCGGACTATAATTGCCCCAAGCCGGCTCTGCAGTGCGCAAAAGGATTTCCAGGATGTATTTTTCCACCGAACCACCCGTTACAACCGGGTTGCCCTTCTATAAGACGGTGGTGTGCCTGACGTGCGTGCTGATCCTGATCATTAACGGCGTCAGCCTGTTCCACAACCTCGGTTCGCTCAAGGGCGCCAACGAAATCCAGGGCCAGACCGCCAAGGTGATCGACAAGGTCCAGTATGTGAACGTGCTGATCATGGATGCGGAAAGCAGCCTGCGCGGCTATTTCCTGTCCGGTTCCGAAGTCTACCTGGGACCGCTGCGCACGGCCTCGTCCGAGATCGATGCCCAGTTCGCCGAACTGGAACGCTTGCTGGCCGACAGTCCTTCCCAGCGCCGCAACCTGGCCCAGCTGCATACCCTGGTCTACCGCAGGCTCGACACCATGAACCAGGTGCTCGATGTCTACCGCCAGGGCGGGCTGGACGACATTCTCAAGATTGCCGGTTCGTCCGACAGCAAGGCCGAGATGGATGAAATCCGCCTGCAGGTGGTCATCCTGGTGCAGGAACAGAACGAATTGCTGTCCGCGCGCAGCGCCACCTTTTACCGCCAGTACCGGCACGCCGTGTTTTTGGGCATCACCATCAACGCCATGGCGATCCTGGTGCTGGCCTTGTTTTACCGCCTGATCCGGCGCAGCTATTTCGCCCGCGACATGACCCAGCGCGCCCTGGAAAACGCCAACGATAACCTCGAGTCGATGGTGGCGCTGCGCACCGAACAGTTATCGGTGCTCTCGCGCCACCTGATCAGCGTCAGCGAAGAGGAAAAGGCGCGCCTGGCGCGCGAACTGCACGACGAACTCGGCGCCAACCTCACCTCCATCAATATCGACATGAATGCCGTGGCGGACGCCCTGCGCGCGGAGCGGCCCGAACTGGCCCTGATGCTCGACCGTGCGCGCGCGACCCTGGTCGACACGGTGGAACTGAAGCGCCGCATCGTCGAAGACCTGCGCCCCAGCCTGCTCGACCACCTGGGCTTGTCCGCCGCCGTGCAAAGTTATTGCGAGGAGTTCGGCCGGGTCGCCGGGCTCGATTGCGAAGCCCTGATCGATGGCGACGTCGATGTTGCCGGCCCCATGCATGCGATTGCCGTGTTCCGCATCGTGCAGGAGTCGCTCAACAATATCGCCAAGTATGCCCGCGCGCGCCACGTGATCGTGCACCTGGGCCGTGAAGCGGGTGGTTTGTCGCTGGAAGTGAGCGACGATGGCGTCGGCATCGACAGCGAAGCCGTGGCCAAGCCCAAGTCGCACGGTTTGCTGGGGATGCGCGAACGCGCCTTGCTGCTGGGGGGAAGTTTGCGGGTGAAGCGGGGAGTCAATGACGTGGGAACCTGCGTCGAAGCATTCATTCCCCTGTCGCGCGCCGCCGACGGCGGCGACGCGGCGCCGGAACAAGCGGCGCCCCTGCCGTTTAGCGGGCTACATCCATCAGAAGGCGATCGTATTCCGTCTTCGCGACCTTATAGCATTCGCCGGCGTACTCCTCCAGGCCCTGGCGGTCGATCACCGTGATATTGCCGCGGCGGTATTGAATCAGGCCATCATCCTGCAGCTTGCCGGCGGCGGCCGTGATGCTTTCGCGGCGCACCCCCAGCATGATGGAAATGAGTTCCTGGGTCACTTTCAATTCGTTCGATGCCGAACGGTCGAGGCGGTCGAGCAGCCAGCGGCACAGCTTCTGTTCGATCGAGCTGTGGCGCCCGCCGACAGCGTTCTGGGCCATCTGGGCGAACAGCGCATTGGTGTAGCGCATCAAGAGCTGGGGCAGGGCGCCGCCCTGGTTGAAGGCGTCGCGCAGGTACTGGGTCTTGAGGCGGTAGCCGTAGCCGGCGCTCTGGACCACGGCGCTGCACATGGCGCGTTCGCCCATGAACAGCGACATGCCGACCACGCCCTCATGCCCGACCACGGCGATCTCGGTGGTGGCGCCATCTTCCATCACGTACAGCAGCGACACGATGGCCGTGGTCGGGAAGTAGACGTTTTCGAGCTTGCTGCCGTATTCAAACAGTTCTTTGCCAAAAGGCAGGGCCACGAGTTCCAGGTGTTCGAACAGGGTCTCGAGATCGTGACGGGGAAGGGCGGCCAGCAATTCATTCTGCTGGGTACCGCTAAAGCTGACAACGGGGCGGGAAGCAACTTTTAACTCTTGCGCGCTGGCAGGAATCTGGGCGACCGGCGATGTATTCTGGGCGGTACCACCAAGTTGAGTGTTGTTCATTTTTATTCCTCACTATCTGAGACTATCTTCAAGGGCGCTTCACCTGGACTTGCAGCGAATCGCGATGTACGAACAGTAAAGCTTCCGTCTGTTGGCGAACATAAGACTGGTAGTCGCCCCCATGTAGGTTCAATGCATAAATCCTTGTGGGCCCAGTCCTACTGGGGGAAACCGCAATAAATTGTTTTTTTACTCACGCTTTAAGGTGGGTAAACGCACAGAACCTGCATAAAACCCCGATTTTGGCCTGCGGCAAGGCTTGGGATTTGCCCCCGCCATGCGTCATAATGTGAATATCGCAACTTAATGAGAGCCGCGCGCATGCACGTATTACTGGTCGAAGACGATGCCGTGCTGGCCGATGGCCTCACCCGCCTGCTGCAGGGCCACGGGATGGTGGTCGACGTGGTCGGCAGCGGCACCCAGGCCGACCAGGTGCTGCAGCGCGCCGAGGTGGCGGTGGTGGTGCTCGATATCGGCCTGCCCGGCATCGATGGCTTCGAGGTGGTGCGGCGCCTGCGCGCGCGCGGCAGCAACGTGCCGGTTCTGCTGCTGACCGCGCGCGACGCCATCGAAGACCGGGTGCGCGGGCTCGAGCTGGGCGCCGACGATTACCTGGTCAAGCCCTTCGCCACGCCGGAACTGGTGGCGCGCATCAAGGCCCTGGCGCGGCGCAATACGCCCAAGCCGGTCAGCCTGTCGCTGGGACGCCTGACGCTCGACACCTACACCAAGCGCGCCCGCATCGACGAGCGCGTGATCGACCTGTCGGTGCGCGAGTGGGCCGTGCTCGAATACCTGCTGCAGCACGGCGCGCGCGTGGTGTCCAAGCAGCAGATCATCGACGCCATCCTGCCGTGGGGCGAGGACCTGACCCTGAACGCGGTCGAAGTCTACATTTCGCGCCTGCGCCTGAAGATCGCCGACGCCGGCATCAGCATCCGCACCATCCGCGGCTTTGGCTACATGCTCGAACAGCATCCATGATCAGTATCCGGCTGCGCCTGCTCAAATGGCTGATCGTGCCGATTTTGCTGATCAACCTGGCGGGCGCCGCGCTGACCTACATGCTGGCCTGGATTCCGGCCCAGCTGGCGTTCGACCAGAGCCTGGCCGACGCGGCCGGTGCGCTGGCGGCGCGCCTGCGTCCCGGCAATGGCCGCGCCGAGATCGACCTGCCACGCCAGGCCGAGCAAGTGCTGCGCGCCGACGATGCCGATGTCCTGTACTTCATCGTGCGCGGCGCCGATGGCAATGCGCTGGCCGGCGACAGCGACTTTCCGGCACTGGCCGCGCCCAGCAGCCAGGCCTACGACGACACCATCCGCGGCGAGCCGGTGCGGGTAACGAGCCGCATGGTGCTCGCCGGTGGCGAGAAAATCCGCATCGGCGTGGCCAAGACCTTGCGCAAGCGCAAGCAGATCCGCTCGGCCACGGTGCGCGCGCTGATGCTGGTCGAGTCGCTGTTTACCGTGGCGCTGGTCGGGCTGATCTGGTTTTCGGTCACCAACGGCCTGCAACCGCTGGCGCGCATGCGCGCCAACCTGCTCGCGCGCGAGGGCAACGAGCTCGCGCCCATCGACGGTGCCGCCATTCCCGATGAGCTCAGCCCGGTCGTCAATGCCTTCAACGAGCTGCTCGACAAGGTGCAGACCGGGGCCCGCGCCCAGCACGATTTCCTGGCCGACGTCGCGCACCAGCTGCGCACCCCGCTGGCCGGGCTCAAGCTGCAGCTCGAATGGCTGGGCGCGCGCCACCAGGCCGACCCCGACACCGCGCAGTCGGTGCGCCTGATGCTGCTCTCGAACGAGCGCATGATCCGCCAGACCAACCAGTTGCTGGCCCTGGCGCGCGCCGAGCCGGCGCGCTTCGAAAAAACCCGCCTCGAACGGCTCGACCTGTCGGTCCTGATCGAGCAGGTGATCCAGTATTTCGTCGATGAAGCGGGCAAGAAGCGCATCGATATCGGCTTCGAGCTGCTGCCGACCCGGGTCAGCGGCGACAGCTTCCTGCTGCGCGACCTGATCGATAACCTGATCGACAATGCCGTGCGCTACACCCCGGATGGGGGAACGGTGACGGTGCGCTGTTATCAGGAAGGCAAGTTCGGGGTCTTGATCGTCGAAGACTCCGGCCCCGGCATCCCGCCCCACCAGCGGGCCATGGTGTTCCAGCGCTTCCTGCGGCTGGACGACAAGATTCCCGGCAGCGGCCTGGGCCTGGCGATCGTGCGCGATATCGCCCAGGCGCACGGCGCCACGGTCGAGATCGGCAACGGCCCCGGCGGCGCCGGCGTGCAATTTACAGTCAGGTTCCCCGCCAGCTGAGCACTATTGTCGTATTTACCTCGCCAAAGGGCGGTTTACTTCGCCTTGTCAGCATTCTGTCAGCCTTTCCTCAGTGTAATGCAAGCTTCGTTCTTTATAATTAGCAACAACAGGGACACTCCGTCCCGGCTATTTACTTCAAAGGTGCAGGATGATGTTATCTGCGAAACCAAACAGGGCACGCGGCTTTTCGCTCACCGAGTTGCTGGTCACGTTGACCATCGTCGGCGTGACCAGTGCGATCGGCTTTCCCATGCTGAGCGAATACGTTGAGGATGCGGCCGTGTCGACCCAGACCGATCTGGTGCTCGACACGCTCAATTACACCCGCTCCGAAGCGGTCAAGCGCAATACCCGGATCACCATGTGCCGCAGCACCACGGGAACCAGCTGCGCGGCGAGCAGCACGTCCAACGACTGGCGCATCGGCTGGATCGTGTTTGTCGATGACACCCTGGGTGGCACTGTCGGGGTGGTCGACGCCACGGAAACGGTACTCCGGGTGCAATCGGTGTTTTCGGGGCGTGGCAAGCTCGAGGCCACCGGCGGTACCCAGAATTATGTGTCCTATATCAGCAACGGCCAGACCAGGGATCAGAACGGCTTGGCCATTGTCGGTAATTTCTATATGTGCGGCAAGTCCGTCAAGACCAAGCGCAGGAGAATTGCGCTCACCGCCGGCACCGGCTGGGTCGGGGCCACCATCATCGCCCCTGCAGGCAGCTGCACAGCTTAACGAGGAGATTCAGAAATGCGACGTCAACAGGGTTTTTCGATGCTCGAAGTACTGATCACGATGATCGTGATCAGTGTCGGCTTGCTCGGCATTGCCGGGCTGATCATCACCAACATGAAGGCCAACCACAGCGCCTATTCGCGCGGCCAGGCGACCATTCTGGCGATGGATATCATCGACCGCATGCGCGCCAACCGCACCGTCGCCCAGGCCGGTGCGCCGTACATCATCGATGTCGAAGCGCCGACACCGGCCGCGGTGGCCACCGTGGGCGACCGTGACATCAGGGAGTGGCGCATGGCCCTGGCCAGTGCGATCAAGGAAGGCACCGGCGGCGTCGCCTTCGATGCCTCCGGCAATGTGACCGTCACCATCCAGTGGAACGACACGCGCGCCACTGGCGACGGCGCCACCATCGGCCTGAAGAAGCAACAATTTGTCCAGGAGACCCGGTTATGACAGTTCGTCCAAGCGCGCCGCGCAATCTCGGCACCAGCAAGCAGCAGGGTCTCGGCCTGGTCGAGGTGCTGGTGGCCATGACCGTCGGCCTGGTTCTGTTGGGCGGAGTGGGATACATGTTCATCGGCTCGAAGCAGATGAACACGGCCCAGACCGACGTCGTGCGCATTCAGGAAAGTACCCGCAACGCGCTCGACGTGGTCGGCATCGCCCTGCGCCAGGCCGGCTACCGGCTCAACATGAACCGGATGGAAATCGAGGGCGACGCGATCCAGGGAACCGTCGGCGCCGACTCCGATATCCTGATCGTGCGTCACGATCCGAACTGGGTCGTCGATCCGACCGTGCCGCCGAACCGCTTGCTGGGCCGCGAGCGCAATTGCGTGGGGGTCGACATTACCTCCGACAATGCGGTCAATGCGGCGACGGCGGACCCCCAGGTCAACAACAACCTGGTCATCTACCAGTTCAGGGTCGTCAACAGACAGCTGATGTGCTATGCCAGCACGTCCGTGGCCGCGCCCGGCGTGGGCGTTGTCGTGGCCGACAATGTCGAGCGGATGAAGGTGACCTACGGGATCGGGAACCGCCAGGAAGCGGTGACTAACTATGTTGCCGCGCCGCCGGATTTCACCAACGTGTCGGCCGTGCGCATCACCCTGCTGCTGCGCGGTCCGTCCGGCGGCGTCACCGTCGGCCCGCAAACGGTCAGTTTCAACGGCGCCGACGTCACCACCAACGACGGCCACCTGCGCCGGGTTGTCACCGCCACCTTCAACGTTCGCAATCGGTCGAGGTTCTAATGTCTCAAGCTACTTTTTTCCGGCCACGGGCCACGCAGTCGGGCGTCGTTCTGGTGACCGGGCTGGTGTTTTTACTGGTCCTGACGATGTTCGTTCTCGCTCTGGTGCGTAGCGGCACGCTCGAAGAGCGCATGACGCGCAATGCGCGCGATCAGCAGGTGGCGCGGGAATCGGCGGAAGCCATTTTGCGCGATGCCGAAGTCGTGTCGTTCAACAAGGCGCCGTTCGATCCCTACGAAGCCTCGGCGTTTTCTCCCAAATGTCCGAAAGGACTGTGTTTGAAGCCCGGTGGCGCGCCCAGCTGGGACACCATCGACTGGAAGGACGATGATATGACGCGCATATTCTCTGTTCCCGCCCTGAACCTGGTTGGCGTCACCACCCAGCCGCGTTACATCATCGAAATGATCACTCCACCTGTAAAGGCGAGCAGTTCCGGACAGTGCAGTGACGGCATTGCACGTCTTACCGCGCGCGGTCAGGGTAACGGTGGTGCAACTGCCTTTGTGCAGACCACCGTGCGTTTCCGTGTGTATTCCAAAATTTGCGATTAGTACTGCAACCACCATTCTGCGGGAGAATTCTCATGCAACTTAAAACAAAAATCGCCGCCGGGGCGGGCCTTGTCGGCCTGGCCACCGCGGCGCTCGTCACCGTCATGGCGGCGGCACCGTTCGATTCGGCGCAGCAGCCTATCGGCTATGTCGGGCAACCGGTGTCCTCGAGTACCAACGTGGCCGACGGCAAGGCCCGGATGTTCGCCATCGATTACAACGCCGCCACCCTGGGCGGCAATCTGCACTCGTTCCCGATCAGCTCCGGCGGTACCATCGGCGCCACGGATAACTGGATCGGCGGCGCCGAAGCCATGATCGCGGCCCAGGCCCTGGCCGGCACGCGCAATATCGTCACCATGAGCGACGCCGCATCCCCGGCCGGCATTCCATTCACGTGGGCCGCGCTGTCGGCCGCCCAGCGTGCCATGGTCGATTCCAAGACCGCGGCGGTCACGTCCAGCACGGTCTCGCCGGTCCTCGATTACTTGCGTGGCGTCAAAACCGCCGAGGGTACCACCTACCGTGTCCGTACCAGTTCGCTCGGCACGCTGATCCATTCGACCCCGGTCTACTGGAAAGATGCGACGGGTAATGAAACCGTGTACGTGGGCGCCAACGACGGCATGATGCACGCCATCGATGCGGTCACCGGCAAGGAACGCTTCGCCTATATTCCCAGGACCTTGTTGCCGCGCCTGGAAGTGCTTTCGAGCAAAGCTTTCACGCCGCAATACTACGTCGATGGCCGTCTGGATGTCCGCAAGTTCACCAACAAGACCATTCTCGTCGGTACCTTGGGCGGCGGCGGCAAAGCCGTGTTCGCCCTCGATGTGAGCAATGGCGCGACCGGCAACGAAGCAGGTGCCGCAGCAAAAGTCATGTGGGAAGTCAATAACAAGTCCGCCGGCTTTGCCAATCTCGGCGATACCTATGGCGCGCCGGTGCTGACAAGGTTGCTGAAAAAGAAGGCGGTCTTGCCGACGGAACAAAACGAGTACTATGATGCCCTGGTGATGGGCAATGGCTACAACAATACCGGCAGCGGTGCTGCAACCTTGCTGGTCATCGATGCCCAGACCGGTAAGCTGATCAAGGAAATCGCCACCCCGGGCGGCAGTGCCACCGCGCCTAACGGCCTGTCCTCGCCTTCGCTCTGGGACACGGACGAAGATGGCGTCAAGGATGCGGCGTATGCCGGCGACATCGATGGCAATATGTGGAAGTTCAATCTGAACGATCTGACGGCCTCGCCGGTGCAGTTGCATGCGCGTGAAGACAGCGACCCCGCGCGCGCCATTACCACGGCGCCGGGCTTGACGGCTCACCCGAGTGGCGGCGTGCTGGTGGCGTTCGTCACCGGCCGTTTGTATACCGCCGACGACATGAAAGTGAACAATACCGTTCATTCTGCTTACGGCATCCGCGACAAGGCCTCCAGCAGCCTGCCGCTGCTTGAGCAGACGCTGAGCGAGTACACCTTCGGTGCCGGGGCCAGCGCGATCCGGGTGCGGACATCGAGCAACAAGCCGATGAACTGGATCACCCACCGCGGCTGGAAAGTGCCGCTGCCGAAAGGCGAGCGCGTGGTTGGCGACGGCATCTTCATCATGGGCGACGTGTTCCAGTTTTTCAGCACCAATCCGATGGTCGATACCACGGCCAAACCGCCGGGCGAAAACTGGTGGATGCAGCTGAACTGGCGCAATGGCGGCACCACGGGCGAGGTCATTTTCGATCTGAACAACGATGCGAAGTACACCTCCGATGACATGGTCCTCGATAGCTTGAACAAGCCGCTGGCACCGGTGGGTCGCCACATGGGCGGGGGCGTGCGTTCCCAGCTGATCGGGCTGTCGGCCGGCGGCGTGGATGTGTACCAGTCCAATTTTGACCAGAACGATGCACCGAAGCCGGACACGGTCGACGTCAGCACGGCCACCGTCGGTGGTGAGCGCGGCGTCGCTGGCGGTCACTTCGATACCGATATTTTCTGCTACAACAAATGCGGCGGTGCCACCGAGGTCGGCTACTTTGGCGGCGTGTCGGCAGCCAGCGGACAGTATGCCATCGGACGCGAAGCGACCTATGGCGATGTCGCCAACCAAAACTATGTCCACGTCCACGAATACGACGATATTTACGACGTACTCGGCCTGAACATGCTGCATCCGAGCCAGGATGAGCAACGCCTGGCGCCGACGGTGGCCAGCACGCAGGAAGCCTATGCTCCCGACCTGCCGACCCTGATGAGCCAGAACGCCGGCCCGGCAAGTGCGACGGTCGTGTCGACCACGAACTGGACTGCCAAGACGTACAAAGGTATTCCTTATGCATACAGTAATTATTCGGAGGGAAAACGTACTGCGGTAACCGGTTATCCGAAGTCGACCGTGGCCACCGATGGCACGCTCACCTTCATTAACCAGGTCACCTATACGACGACGCGCCAATCCGTCGAGGTCAGGAATATCAAGAAAGTATCGGGTACCAACAACACCTATTCCTATGAGGAACGGACGATCCGCAGTACCTGGACCACGACCCAGACCACCACCGATGTCGTGCCTAACACGCGCTTCAAGGTACTGGTGGCCAACCAGGCTTATTCGCCAGCAATCAAACTGAGCATCGAGGGCTCGGACGGCACCGGCACCGGCGGTACGTACAAAGGCGTGGTAACGGGTTACCAGACCGGCGGCGGCCTGTCGGTCGCGACATTGCCTGCTTACAAGATGAACAACATCAAGGACTTGCAGGTTTCCATGCCGCTTGACGCATTCGTCGCCCGCGACTGGGTTGGCAACGGCATCTTGCGTAACGGCGTCCATCCGATCAAGCCGCAATGCGCCGGCGTGGTCGATGGCATATCGGAACTGGGTCCGAAAGGCGAATGGCGCAACGGCGCGCTGACCGTTCAGGTGGTGAAAGCCGATATCGCGCAAAGCGACATCCAGCTCAATGTGGCGAACCGGCCGGATCTGGGCTACCGCCTGATCACGTCGAAACTGCCGGAAAAGCTGATCGCCGAGTACTTGATCTACTGGCACCATCCGACCAATCTGTGCATGGGCGATCCAGGCTGGACATATGCCGCCGCGCCGGATAACAAGGCCTCGACCGCCGGCCAGGGTGTGCCGGCAGCCGGTTCGCTCGATCCGAAGGGCTCGTTCCAGCAAGGTAATGGCGATCCTGCGCCACCGACCAAGCCGGCGACCAATCCGCCTCCGGTGGTCGTCAAGAACCCTGATGGCAGCACGACCACGACGACGATCAAATATACCGACCTGGCCAGTGGCGGCTATGTGATCGAAACCACGGTCAAGATCAGCTGGCCAGTCTCGTCGGGCAGCCCGACTACCGGTATCGTAACGGGTGGCGCGGTCAGTTCCGGCTCGTCCGATCCGGCCTGCACGGTCAACTGCAAAGGCGGAGTCGATCCAACCGGGCCGAAGCTGGAAACAGCGACGCTGGGCCGTATTAACTGGAGGGAGTTGCAACGATGAAACGCTTTCATTTGAATCGGACGGGCAGCGGCTTCACCCTGATCGAATTGATGATCACGGTGGCCATCGTCGGGGTCCTGTCGGCGGTCGCGCTCGAGTCGTACACGAGGAATGTGCTCAAGTCCCAGCGTTCGGTCGCCCAGGGCGTGTTGATGCAAAACGCCCAGTTGCTCGAGCGTTACTACACGACCAAGGGCGACTACGCGGGCGGTCCGCTGTCTTCGGCGACCTCGCCCAAGGACGTGGCGCCGGCAGCGGTGCGGTATAACATCACCAACACCATTTCGGCGGACGGATCGACCTTCACGCTGACGGCAACGCCGACCGCGAAGCAGGTGAAGGATGAATGCGGCATTATGACTGTGAGCAACACCGGAGCACAGACCGCAGCCAAGCCGACCGACTGCTGGTAAGCAGGCAGTAAGCAGGCAGTAAGCAGGCAGTAAGCAGGCAGTAAGCAGGCAGTAACCGGGCGCGGCTCCCCGCCGCGCCCGAATCAGTTCACACGAGCAGGGCAAGTATCGGTAAAATCGACGGTTTTGTGCGAGGCCATGTTATGGCTGAGAATATGGCCAACGATACCGATACTTCCCTTCCCGATTCAGATCTTCCCGCGTCCGGCGCGACGCTCGCCCCCGCGGCGATTGCCCGCGAAGTTGCACGCCGCCGTACCTTCGGCATCATTTCCCACCCCGACGCAGGCAAGACCACGCTGACCGAAAAGCTGTTGCTGTTTTCGGGCGCGATCCAGATGGCCGGCACGGTCAAGGCCCGCAAGAGCGGCCGCCACGCCACCTCCGACTGGATGGAAATCGAAAAGCAGCGCGGCATTTCCGTGGCCAGCTCGGTGATGCAGTTCGAGCACCGCGACCACGTCATCAACCTGCTCGACACCCCCGGCCACCAGGACTTCTCGGAAGACACCTACCGCGTGCTCACCGCCGTCGACTCGGCCCTGATGGTGATCGACGCGGCCAAGGGCGTGGAGACGCAGACCATCAAGCTGCTGGCCGTGTGCCGCATGCGCAATACGCCGATCGTCACCTTCATGAACAAGATGGACCGCGAAACGCGCGATCCGCTCGACCTGCTCGACGAACTCGAATCGGTCCTGAAGATCCAGTGCGCCCCGGTGACCTGGCCGATCGGCATGGGCAAGAACTTCCGCGGCGTGTACCACCTGCTGCGCGATGAAATCATGCTGTTCAAGGCCGGCGAGGAAAAGGCCGACGGCGCCTTCGAGATCGTCAAGGGCATCGACAATCCCAAGCTGGCCGCCATGTTCCCGCTCGAAATCGAGCAGCTCAAGATGGAAGTGGAACTGGTGCACGGCGCCTCGCATCCGTTCGACCTGGCGCAGTTCCTGGCCGGCGTGCAGACCCCCGTGTTCTTCGGTTCGGCGATCAACAACTTCGGCGTGCGCGAAATCCTCTCGGCGCTGGTCGACTGGGCCCCGGCCCCGCGCGAGCGCGACGCCACGGTGCGCGTGGTGGCCCCCGCCGAGCAGCCGTTCTCCGGCTTCGTCTTCAAGATCCAGGCCAATATGGACCCGGCCCACCGCGACCGCATTGCGTTCTTGCGCGTGTGCTCGGGGCGCTTCGAGCGCGGCATGAAGGTCAAGCACCTGCGCCTGGGCCGCGAGATCAAGGTCTCGTCGGTGGTCACCTTCATGGCGTCCTCGCGCGAACAGGTCGAGGAAGCCTACGCCGGCGACATCATCGGCCTGCCCAATCACGGCAACATGCAGATCGGCGACAGCTTCTCGGAAGGCGAGATGCTGCAATTTACCGGCATCCCGTACTTCGCGCCGGACTTCTTCCGCTCGGTGCGCATCCGCAACCCGCTCAAGATCAAGCAGCTCCACAAGGGCTTGCAGCAGCTGGGCGAAGAGGGCGCGGTCCAGGTCTTCAAGCCGGTCCAGGGCGGCGAGCTGGTACTGGGCGCGGTCGGAGTGCTGCAGTTCGAGGTCGTGGCCAGCCGCCTGCTCAACGAGTATGGGGTCGATGCCGTGTTCGAAGGCACCAGCATCAGCAGCGCGCGCTGGGTCAGCGGCGAAGACAAGCGCATCCTGGCCGATTTCGAGTCGGCGCTGGGCCACAACGTGGCCTACGATGCGGCCGGCAACATGGCTTACCTGGCGACCTCGAACGTCAACCTGCGCCTGACCGAAGAGCGCTGGCCCAAGCTGACCTTCCACGCCACCCGCGAGCACGCGGTCAAGCTGGCCTAAGCCGTACCTACGTCCGCTCGCCCCAGCTGCTGCGCTTCTCGCGCAGCAGCGCGGTCACCTGCGCGGCCGGCATGGGTCTCGCAAAATAATATCCCTGCATGATGTCGCAGCCCGCCTGGCGCAGGAAGTCGAGCTGCGCCAGCGTTTCCACGCCTTCGGCCACCACGCTTAACTGCAGGCTGTGCGCCATGGCGATGATGGCCGTGGCGATCGCTTCGCCGTCGCCCGGCACGTCGTGCACAAAGCTGCGGTCGATTT
Source organism: Massilia pseudoviolaceinigra (assembly GCF_030846505.1). NCBI lineage: Bacteria > Pseudomonadati > Pseudomonadota > Betaproteobacteria > Burkholderiales > Oxalobacteraceae > Massilia > Massilia pseudoviolaceinigra. The sequence goes on from NZ_JAVCWL010000008.1 coordinate 109,851, forward strand.
TCAATTGGTCGATCGGGAAGCGCTTCAGGTACGACATCGACGAGTAGCCGGTGCCGAAATCGTCGATCGACAGATGGATGCCGGCCGCCTGCAAGCCATGCAGCAGGTCCAGGTTGGCGTTCACGTTCTCCATCAGGACCCCCTCGGTGATTTCCAGTTCCAGCAGGCTGGCCGGCAGGCCGGTTTCGTCGAGGATGGCGCGAATTTCATTCATCAGGGCGCCGTCGCGGGTCTGGCGCGCCGACAGGTTCACCGCCACGTGCACCAGCGTGTCGAGCAGCCCCTGGTCGCGCCACGCCGCGGCCTGGCGGCAAGCCGTTTGCAGCACCCAGCCGCCGAGCGCCACGATGATCCCGGTCTCCTCGGCCACCGGAATGAATTCGGCCGGGCTGACGTGTCCCAGTTCGCGGCAGTGCCAGCGCGCCAGCGCTTCCACGCCCACCACGCGCCCGCTGCGCACGTCGATCTGCGGCTGGTAGTGCAGTTCCAGTTCGCCCTTCTCGAGCGCGCGGCGCAGGTTCGCTTCGAGCTTAAGGCGTTTCTGGGCGCGCTGTTCCATGGCCGGCTGGAACGCTTCGAAGCCATTCTTGCCCCTGGCCTTGGCGTGGTACATGGCCGTGTCGGCGCTGCGCATGAGCGTGCGCGCGTCGCCGGCGTCGCGCGGATACATGCTCACGCCGATACTGGCGCTCACGTACAGCTGGTGTCCTTCCACCTCGAACGGCGCGGCCAGGGCGGCGAGGATCTTGCGCGCCACTTCGTCGACTTCGTCCGGCTGGCCGGGATCGTGCTCGCGCGGCTCGACGATGATCACGAATTCGTCGCCGCCGATGCGGCAGATGATGTCGTTCCCGCGCAAGGTCTGCACCAGGCGCGCGGCCACCAGTTTGAGCAGATGGTCGCCGCAGTCGTGGCCTAGCGTGTCGTTGACCACCTTGAAGTTATCCAGGTCGAGCAGGAGCAGGCCGACCCCGTCGCCCGCGCCCTCGGCCCGGTCGGCGCGCTCGAGCGCGAACGCCAGACGCTCGTTGTACTCGTGGCGGTTGGGCAGGTTGGTGACCGAATCGACATGCGCCAGGCGCTGCAGGTGGTCTTCGGCGCGGCGCACCGCGCGCCGCATCGACGACACCATCGCATAGGCCAGTGCGAGCGAGCCCAGGGCCACCGCCAGGGTCAGGCCGGCGTACGTGAGCAGGCGCGCGAACAGCTGGTCCAGGGTGGCGCGGATCAGCACCACCCCGACCCGCTGCTGGTTCACGCGCACCACGTGCGCCACTTCCACCACGTCGATGCCGTAGCGGTAGCCGGCAGCGAGCAGGGCGGCATCGGGCGCGCCCGGCTGGGGGCCGGTCCCGCGCTGGTAGTGCGCCAGCAGCACGCCGCGCGCGTCGAAAATGCTGGCGCTGCCCACGCTGGGCGAGACCGCAAGGCCCGCCAGCGTTTCTTCGCCCGCCTTGGCATCGTTGAACAGCAGCGCCGCGCTGCTGTTGTTGCCCACGATCTGGGCCTGCACCCGCAGGTCGTCAGCCAGCACGCCGCGCATCGACAGGAACTGGAACACGATCAGCGCCAGGCTGGCCACGAACAGTGCCGCGGCCGCCGTCAGGATGGTGGTCAGCGCCAGCTTCCTGCCGAGCAGGCGCGGGGCGCCGATGAACACCGGGCGCGCGCTCATTGCACGCTCCTGGCCAGGCGCAGCAGCTTGGAGCTCAGGTTCAGCCGGGCCGCGCGCGCCAGCGCCATGTCGACATCGAACACAAGGCGTTCTTCGATCACCGCCATGGCGATGACCACGCCGTCCGGACCGACCACGCGGTCGTCCGACACCGTCAGCACCGGCGCCCCGGCCAGCTCGCGCCGCAGCTCGCGCCAGCGTTCGCGGTCGATCCGTTCGACCACCAGCACATGACAGCTGCGCAGCGGCGCGCCGGCATGGCGCACCGCGATGCGGTGGCCGTTGACGACCTTGTCGTGCAGCTTGCTCAGCGACGCGAACAGCGCGCCGCCGGCGTTGGCGCACACGCTGATCGGAGCGCCGCCCGCCAGCGCTTCCGGCGGCCACTCGGCAAACACGCTGAAATTGAAGATAAAGGCCGCCTTCATCGCCGCTTCCGGCACCGGATCGGCGCGCGCCGCCGTAGCAGCGGCGGCCAGCCCGGCCAGCAGCAGCCAGCACAGGCGCCGCGCGCGTGGGAGGCGGCGCTCAGAATGCATACGCCAGCCTTGCGCGCAGGCGCCGTCCGTCCTGCGCGATCACGCGCTGGCGGTGTTCGATGGAGGCCGGATCGGCATAGGCGCGGTCGAACAGATTGGTCACGCCGAGCGAGAGTTCGAGATTGGGCAGCAGGCGCGCGCGCATCAGGTTGGCGTTGACCACGACATGGCGCCTGGCCGTGCCCGAGACGCCGTGGCGCGCGCCCACATACTGGCCTTCGAGCGCGGCGCGCCAGCCGCCGGCGCCGAGTGGCGCGGACACATTGAGCTTGGCCAGGCTGGCCGGCGCGTTGACCGGTTGCTCGAGCGCGTCGCTGACCCGGATCGCGCTGTAGCTGGTGCGCAGCGACAGGCCGCCCAGGGTGCCGCGTTCGTATTCGATTTCCACGCCGCGCGCGCCCAGGCGGCCGATATTCTCAAAACGCACGCTGGCCAATTCGTGCTGTTCGACCGGCGCGATCAGGTTTGACAGCGCGGTGCGAAACGCCGACACGCTCACGCGCGCGTTCTCGCCGAACTCCTGCACCAGCGCCAGTTCGGCCGAGCGCACCCGTTCCTCGCGCAGGCCCGGATTGCCGGTCTGGCCGCCTTCGCCGGGGAAGGCGTAGAATTTTTCGAAGCTGTTGGGCGAGCGGAAGGCGCTGCCGTAGATCGCCTTGATCGTGGTGGCCTCCAGCGGATTCCAGATCAGCGCGGCGCGCGGACTCCATACCCCGTCGCTGCCGCTGTTGCGGTCGTAGCGCAGGCCCAGGTTCAGCAGCACAGTCTCGCCCAGCGCCACCTGGTCCTGCAGATACAGGCCGGCGCGCCGGGCGCTACGCCGATCGTCCAGGTAGCTGTGGAACGGGGCGATGTCGAAACTGTACTGGTGCAGGCGGTAGTCGCGCTGCAGGTCGATCCCGGCCAGCACGGTGTGCCCGGCCAGGCGCGTGCTCACCACGCTCGCGTCGATGCCCCACCAGCGCGCGCTGCTGCCGTCGTGGCTGAGCGTGCGCGCTTCGTCGGAGGCCACGTAATCGCCGAACGAATCGTATTGGCCCCAGAACAGGCGTGCCTTGAGCTGTTCGACGGCGCCCGCCTCGCTGCGCCAGGCCGCATTGACATAGGTCTGGCGGTCGGTGGTGGCGGTGCGCGGGTCGTTGAAGCTCTGGCTGTAGGACGCGGTCGGGATGCCCTTGACCCGGTTCGCGTGGATCAGGCTCAAGGTGGCCGCGCCGTGCGTGGCGCGCGCGAAAAAACGCTGCCCGCGTTCGTCATCGAGGCCGCTCGCCACGCCGTGGTTCTGGGCGGGCGTGTCGAATTCGGGGAAGTACAGGTCGCGGCCATCGCTGCGGTGGGCGCTGGCGGCGATCAGGTACTCGCTGCCCTGGGGCGAGCGCCAGCCGACGCTGGCGGCGGCCTGGCGCGCGCCGTCCTGGCCGACTTCGAGCGATGCGCGCGTGCCCGCCACCGCGCCCGGGGTTTTGGTGATCACATTGATCACGCCGATGAAGGCGTTCGAGCCGTAGATCGACGAACCGGGGCCGGGCACGAACTCGATGCGCTCGATCAGGTCCAGGTCGAGCGGGAATTCGGCGCCCACCGGCGCCTGGTCGTAGACCGCGTCGTTCATGCGGTTGCCGTCGACCTGCAGCAGGAAGCGGGTATTGAAGTCGCCCGGGCGCAGGATGCCGCGCTGCCCGAGGTAACTGTAGTTGCGGTCATAACTGAGCACCATCCCGCGCACGCTGCGCGCCACGTCGGCCAGGGTGCGCCAGCCGAAATGGCGGATGTCGGCCTTGGTGATGACCGTCACCGACGAGGGCGCGCGGCTCGACTTCTGCATGAACTTGGAGGCGCTGTAGACCTCCATCGACATCAGCTGTTCGAGGGGCAGGGTGGTCAGGTCGGGCGGGTCGCCGGCGCGCGCGCCCGCGCAAGCGAGCATGGACAGCGCCAGTGCCCGCGTCAGTGCCCGCGCCAATGCCGGCGCATGGCGCCGCAGGCGGAACGGGGTCGGACGGGTGGGCGCTGGCATCATAGTGGGTACGTCTTGAAAATTGACGTACAACAACATTTTGGCAGCTTGTGGCCGGCTTGTACAGAAATGACCCCGCGCTTGTCGGCCCAGCGCCACAAACCTGGCCGCGGCGCCTCTTATTTGGCCGGGGTGGCCAGCGGTTTGCCCTGTTCGACCATGTACACTCCGACCAGGCGCATGGTGGCGGCGCCGGGGTTATGCGCATCATGCACGATGCCGGCCGGGATCACGAAGGCTTCGCCGGCGCGCACGGTGCGCGGCGCGGCGCCGTCGATCAGCAGCTGGCCCTCGCCTTCGAGCACGTAGCCGATTTCGTCGCCCGGGTGGCTGTGACGCCCGGCGCGCGCGCCGGCGGCCAGTTCGACCCGCATCACCACCGCCTCGGTGTTGGGAAACGAGGCCGCGGCCCGGAGCACCGGCGTGCGCACGATGCCGCTGGCCTGGGGCGCGGCGCAGCCGGCCAGCGCCAGCGCCAGCAAGCCGGCGCCAATCGAGGCGGGCCGGCTCATGATGCGCCTTCCTCTTTGCGTGCCAGCGCGCCCCGTTCCAGCGAACGCGCCAGCAGCCAGGCGTCGACCAGGCTGGCCACCCAGCACGCCAGCATCACCGCGGCGGCGATATTCATCAGCGGCGTGGCCGTATCGCCCTGCTGGTGCAGGCGCTCGGCGATCAGCACCGGGTCGGCCGGCATGGCGCCGCTCAGCACTTCATCGGCCATGCGCGAGGCGGTGTCGACCACCTGCTTGAAAAAATAGATGGCCGCGACGAGCGTCGGCACGATAAACAGGCAGGCACGCGCGCGCCGGCCCAGGTAATACTGCCCGGCGCCGGGAAACACCAGGCCTGACAATAGCAGTGCGACCACTGAACGATTCATCTCTCTTCCTTGACTGATAGGCGCGATCCGCACGATTGATCCCGCGCAAACCGGCGCCCCGCGCGAACGCGTAAATTAACCTATGCGCTCAGGAAACATTGCGCCAACTCATCTTGCGCAGGCCGGCTGGCAGCAAATCATACCTGTCCCGGCGCCTGAATGCGCGTTCACCGACGTTGAAGGACAATATTGTGAAGATACTCATCAAGGCTGGCATGCTGCTGGCCTGTTTGTGGAGCGGCGCCGGCTGGAGCGCCCCGGCCGCTGCCGAGCCGGGCGAAAAAGACGCGGTGGCGCTGGTGGAGAAGGGCGCGCGCTTCATGAAGTTGCGCGGCAAGGAGGAAATGATCCGTTTGATCAATACCCGCGACCCGGAGTACAACCGTGGCACCCTGTACGTGGCCATGCGCGACCTCACCGGCATCACGGTCGCGCACCCGACCACGGCGCTGATCGGCAAGGATTTGCGCGACGTGCCCGACGCCGACGGCAAGCTGTTCCGCCACGAAATGATTGCCATCGCCAACGGACCCGGCCGCGGCTGGGTCGACTACAAATTCAAGAACCCGGTCAACGGCAAGGTCGAGGCCAAAACCACGTATGTGTTGCGCATTGGCGACGTGGCCCTGGAAGCCGGCGTCTACAAGCACTGACATGCTGGAACGCCTGCGCATCGGTCCCAAGCTGCTGCTCGCACCCGGCCTGGTGCTGCTGTTGCTGATCCTCTCGTCAAGCAGCGCATGGTATGCGATGGTGCGCCAGAACCAGGCGGTCGACACCATCGTGGGCGAGCGCGCCGCCCGCATCCGCGATGCCAACGAACTGGTGGCCGATGCGCAGCACGCGCATGCGCGCATGTACCAGTTGCTGACCTGGATCAGCGCCAGCTTTTCGGCGCCGCGCATCGAGCAGCTGGGCCAGGATATCTATCAGCGCCACGCCGCCATCGAACGCAAGTTCGCGGCCCTGGCCGGGCGCACCGCCAGCGCCAGTGCCGAGCAGCGCTTCGTCACCCAGGCCGGGGCCGCGCATGCCGTCTACATGCGCGCCATTGTCGACGTGATCGAACTGTCCCAGGTCGACCACTCGATGAGCGCGAACGCCATGTCCAAGGCCGAACGGGCCTTCGGCGTGGTCGCCATGCGCCTGTCGGAACTGGCGCGCTTCGAGCAGGATCTGAGCGAACGCGCCTCGACCCGCGCCGCCGCCGACTTTGCCGCGCTGTCGGTGCTGATGCCGCTGCTGGTGGCCCTGTCGGTCGCCGGCACGCTCGGCATCACCATGCTGGTGCGGCGCGCGCTGCTGCGCGACGTGCGCGGCCTGAGCGAGACCGCCGGCGAACTGGCCAGCGGCAACCTGACGGTGAGAAAGCGCAGCTACGGACGCGACGAAATCGCCGACACCGCGCGCACGCTCGACGCCAGCATCGGCACCCTGAACGCGACCCTGAAAAACATCCTGGCGTCGGCGCGCTCGATCGACAGCGCTTCGCGCGACATTGCCCTCGGCAGTGCCGGCCTGGCCAGCCGCAACGCGGCCCAGGCCAGCGTACTGAAACAGGCCGCCAGCACGGTCGAGGAACTGGGCGCCACAGCGGGCGTTGCGGCCCACAGCGCGCGCAGCGCCAACCTGCTGGCCGACGAAGCGTCGGCGCAGGCCATGTGCGGCGGCGGTGTGCTCGACCGGCTGGTGCTGACCATGGCCGCGGTGCGCGGCAGTTCGCAGCGCGTGGCGCAGATTATCGGCGTGATCGACAACCTGGCGTGCCAGACCAATGCGCTGGCGCTCAACGCGGCGGTCGAAGCGGCGCGGGTCGGGGAGCAGGGGCATGGCTTTGCCGCTGTGGCGGGCGAAGTGCGCATGCTGGCGCAGCGCTCGGCCAGCGCCGCGCGCGAGATCAAGGAGCTCATTGCGCAGTCGCTCGCCGAGATCGACGGCGGCAGCGCGGGCGCGTCGGAAGCGGGCCTGCGCATGGCGGGCATTGCGCAATCGGTGCAGCAGGTGGGGGACATGGTCAGCCGGATCGGGCAAGCCAGTACAGGGCAGGCCGGCGGCATCGGCGCGGTGAGCGACGCGATCGTGCAGATGGACCAGATGACACGGCAAAATTCCGTGCTGGTGGAAGAAGCGGCATCGGCGGCGCAAAGGCTGCAGTGCCAGGCGCTGACCCTGTCGAAAGCGGTCAGCGGCTTTCGCATCGACGACAGCGTGCTTGACCCGGCAGGGCCGCCGAAGAAAACCATACCGCATCTGCGGCTGGCCTCGCGGCGGCCCTGACGATACTACCCGCTTACTCGTAGTCGCTGATCGGCGCGCAGCCGCAGAACAGGTTGCGGTCGCCATACACATTGTCGGCGCGACCGACCGGCGGCCAGTACTTCTGCTTGCGCAGCGACGCCACCGGGAAGGCGGCCACCTCGCGGCTGTACTTGTGCTCCCAGACGTCGGCGGTGACCACTTCGGCCGTGTGCGGCGCACCCTTGAGCGGGTTGTCCATGCGGTCGTACTCGCCGCGCTCGACCTTGACGATCTCGGCGTGGATCGCAATCATGGCGTCGATGAAGCGGTCCATCTCGGCCTTCGATTCGCTTTCGGTCGGCTCGATCATCAGGGTGCCCGGCACCGGGAAGCTCATCGTCGGCGCATGGAAACCGAAGTCCATCAGGCGCTTGGCCACGTCTTCGTTGCTGATGCCGGTGGCGTCGGTGATCGGACGCAGATCCAGGATGCACTCGTGCGCCACCAGGCCGTCGTGGCCCGTGTACAGCACCGGATAGTGCGGCGCCAGGCGGCGCGCGATGTAGTTGGCCGCCAGGATCGCCGTTTCGGTGGCTGCCGTCAGGCCTTCGCCGCCCATCATCGCGATGTACATCCACGAAATCGGCAAGATGCTGGCCGAGCCGAACGGCGCCGCGCTGACCGCGCCAATGCCGGCTTCGTCGCGCGTGTAGCCGCTCGAACGCTGGTTCGGCAAGAACTTGGCCAGGTGCGCGCCCACGCCGATGGGACCGACGCCAGGGCCGCCGCCGCCGTGCGGGATGCAGAAGGTCTTGTGCAGGTTCAGGTGGCTCACGTCGCCGCCGAAGCTGCCCGGCGCGGCCACGCCGACCAGCGCGTTCATGTTGGCGCCATCGATGTAGACCTGGCCGCCGTGCGAGTGGATGATCTCGCACAGCTCGGCAATGCCTTCCTCGAACACGCCGTGGGTCGACGGGTAGGTGACCATCACGCAGGCCAGGTTGGCGCTGTGCTGTTCGGCCTTGGCGCGCAGGTCCGCCAGGTCGACGTTGCCGCTGTCGTCGCAGGCGGTGACGACCACCTTCATGCCGACCATGTTGGCCGACGCCGGGTTGGTGCCGTGCGCCGACGATGGAATCAGGCAAATGTTGCGGTGGCCTTCGCCGCGCGATTCATGGTAAGCCTTGATCACCAGGAGGCCCGCGTACTCGCCCTGCGAGCCGGCGTTCGGCTGCAGCGACACGGCGGCGTAACCGGTCAGCGCGCACAGCATGTCTTCCAGCTGGCCGATCATTTCGCGGTAGCCGACCGTTTGCGCGTCCGGTGCGAACGGGTGGATATTGGAGAATTCGGGCCAGGTGACCGGGATCATTTCGCTGGTCGCATTGAGCTTCATGGTGCACGACCCAAGCGGGATCATGGTGCGGTCCAGCGCCAGGTCCTTGTCGGCCAGGCCGCGCAGGTAGCGCAGCATTTCGTGTTCCGCGTGGTAGCGGTTGAAGGTCGGGTGGGTCAGGTAGGCGCTGGTACGGGCCAGCGCTTCCGGATAGGCATCCTGCGCGCTCGCATCAAACGCGTCGAAGTCCGGCGAAGCAGGGGAGCTCGAGACGCCCTGGGCGAAAATGGTCCACAGCAGCGCGATGTCTTCGCGGGTGGTGGTTTCGTCGAGCGAAATGCCGACGTGGCCGGCGTCGACCTTGCGCAGGTTCACGCCATGCTCGGTGGCAATCGCGTGCAGTTCGGCCGCGCGCGCGCTCTTGATGGTGAGCGTGTCGAAGTAGGTCTTGTTGACGACGTCGTAGCCGAGCTGGCCGAGTTTGGCGGCCAGGATGGCGGTGAAGCGGTGCACGCGCCGGGCGATGCGCTGCAAGCCTTCAGGGCCGTGGTAGACCGCGTACATCGACGCCATCACCGCCAGCAGCACCTGCGCGGTGCAGATGTTGGACGTGGCTTTTTCGCGGCGGATGTGCTGCTCGCGCGTTTGCAGCGCCAGGCGGTATGCCTTGTTGCCCTGGGCGTCGATGGTCACGCCCACCAGGCGGCCGGCCATGCTGCGCTTGAATTCGTCGCGCGTGGCCAGGTAGCCGGCGTGCGGGCCGCCGAAACCGAGCGGCACGCCGAAACGCTGGCTGTTGCCGACGACGACGTCGCAGCCCCAGTTGCCCGGCGGCGCCAGCAGGGTCAATGCCAGCAGGTCGGCGGCGGCGATCACCATGGCGCCGGCCGCGTGCAGTTTTTCGACGGCGGCGCGGTAGTCGCGCACGTCGCCGTTCACGCCCGGGTACTGGATCAGCACACCGAAGCATGGTTCGGACAGCCCGCCGATGTCGGCCGCCGCGATGGTGCGCACTTCCACGCCGATCGGCTGGGCGCGCGTCTGCACCACTTCCAGCGTTTGCGGCAGCACGTCGTCGGCCACGTAGAACACGTTCGAGGCCGACTTGCCGACGCGCTGGATCAGCGTCATCGCTTCAGCGGCGGCGGTGCCTTCGTCGAGCATCGACGAGTTGGCGATGCCCATGCCGGTCAGGTCGGTGATCATTTGCTGGAAGTTCAGGATCGCTTCCAGGCGGCCTTGCGAAATCTCGGGCTGGTAGGGCGTGTAGGCGGTGTACCAGGCCGGGTTTTCAAAGATATTGCGCAGGATGACGCCTGGCGTATGGCTGTTGAAGTAGCCCTGGCCGATCATCGACTTCATGACCTTGTTCTTGGCGGCCAGCGCCTTGAGTTTGCCCAGCGCAGCCTGTTCCGGCATCGGGTCGAAGAACTGGCCCAGTTCCAGCTTGCTCTTCTTGCGGATGTTGGCGGGCACGATGGCGTCGATCAGCGCCGCGCGCGACGGATAGCCGAGCGTGGCCAGCATGGCTGCCTGTTCGGCGGTGGCCGGGCCGATATGGCGCGGGATGAACGAGTCGCGTGCTTCGAGTTGGGTCAGGCTGGTGCGGGTCATGGTAGTCGGGGCCGAAAAAGGACTGCCGCCGGCGCGGTGCGGCGGCGAACTGAAAGGAAAAGGCCGCCGGCGGGCGGCGGCCAGGAGTTTTATTCCGCGGTGGCTTTGCCGTAGGCGGCGGCGTCGAGCAGGCCGTTGATGGCGCCGGCGTCGCTAGGTTTGAGCTTGAACAGCCAGGCCGCGAAGGCGTCGGTGTTGATCGAGTCCGGCGCGTCGGCGACGGCGTCGTTGACGGCGATGCACTCGCCCGACACCGGCGCGTAGATGTCGCTGGCGGCCTTGACCGATTCGACCACGGCGGCGTCGTCGCCGGCGGTGAAGACCTTGCCCACTTTCGGCAGTTCGACGAAGACGATGTCGCCCAGCGCGTCCTGCGCATATTCGGTGATGCCGACGGTGAGGGTGCCGTCAGCTTCGGCGCGCACCCATTCGTGGGACTCGGTGTATTTCAGGTCGGCTGGGATGTTCATAATGTTTGCTCCAAGAGGTCGCGGTCGATGTAAATACTACTAATTGGTGTGTGTTGCCCCGATCAGGCAGCGAGGATTTTACCGTTTCGCACGAACGGCAGCTTGACGACGCTGGCGGCCAGCTTTTTGTCGCGGATTTCGACGTGCACGGTGTCGCCCACGGCCACACCCATCGGCACGCGTGCCAGGGCGATCGCTTCCTGCATGGTCGGGCTGAAGGTGCCGCTGGTGATTTCGCCGGTGGTGCCGTCAGCGGCCACCACTTTCTGGTGCGCGCGCAGGATGCCGCCTTTTTCGCGCAGGATCAGGCCCACGAATTGAAAGTTCTGGCCCATCGCTTTGAGCGCGGTCTTGCCGATGAAGTCGCGCTCGGCGTTCAGGTCGACGGTCCAGGCCAAGCCGGCGTCGAGCGGGTTGACCGTGTCGTCCATGTCCTGGCCGTACAGGTTCATGCCCGCTTCCAGGCGCAGCGTGTCGCGCGCGCCCAGGCCGGCCGGCTTGACGCCGGCGGCCACCAGCGCGTTCCACAACGCGTCGGCCTGGGAAGCAGGGAAGGCCAGTTCGAATCCATCTTCGCCAGTGTAACCGGTGCGCGCCACCATCACTTCGCCGAAGGCGGTGTCCTTGACGATGACGGCATTGAACGGTTTCAGGGGCTCGCAGGCGCCCTGGGTGGTCGGCAGCACCTGCCATACCTTGGCGCGCGCATTCGGGCCCTGGACGGCGATCAGCGCCATCGGCGCGTTGCCGTCGCGGCGCTCGGTGATGGTCACGCCGCTCTTGGTGGCGTCGTTCCGGGCGCCGATCCAGGCCACGTCTTTTTCGGCGGTGCCGGCGTTGACGACCAGGCGGAACCAGGTCTCGCTGAAGAAGTAGACGATCAGGTCGTCGATGACGAAGCCTTGCGGATTGAGCATGCACGAATACAGTGCCTTGCCGGCCACCTGCAGCTTGTCGACGTTATTGGCCAGCAGGGAGCGCAGGAAAGGGCGGGCATTGTCGCCTTCGATATCGACCACGCACATGTGCGACACGTCGAACATGCCGACGTCGCCGCGCACGGCCTGGTGTTCTTCGATTTGCGAGCCGTAGTTGACGGGCATGTCCCAGCCGCCGAAATCGACCATCTTGGCGCCGGCGGCGCGGTGTGCGGAATTGAGCGGGGTCGCTTTAAGCGTCATGGAATCCTCAAGGCAGAGTGAATGGGGGTACGACGAGCAGACGTGGAGCGGCTCTTGCCGTTCCTGAATGCTTCGCGCCCCTCTGTCCTTGGTACCTGAGAGATAGCGGATGATGCTCCGCCTGCCCCTTCGGTGGGCCGCCGGCATGGTGCCGCGGCCGCTCTCCAGAGTTCAGCCGGGGGCGCTGTGCGCCGCCGACCCCTGACCGGTCCTTTTGCCTGAGAGTTTTTGGGTGATGCCCCTTCGGCGGCAGCGTGCGCTGCCCTCTCCCGATCAAGACTGTGGAGGATATGCCAGCAGGGCGTAACTGTCAACCTTGTGGGGGCGCGCACGAATGAGCTACCCGTTGAAAACCATGCTTGTCCCGATTTGTTAAAATAATTCATCTACTTTGCGAGCATACAGCCATGAGCGAAGAAAAAACGATCCAACAGACTGATGCCTGGTTCACTTTGTCGGGCGATGTGAACAGCGATATGGTGCATCGCGTGTTCGAGGCGGTGTCCGGCATGAGCGAGAACGGCGTCGAAACGGCGCACGTGCTGATCCAGTCGAACGGCGGCTACGTCAGCGACGGGCTTTGCCTGTACAACGTCCTGTCGAACTCGCCGGTCAAGTTCGTCATGTACAACGCCGGGGCGGTGGCGTCGATCGCCGTCATCCTGTTCTTGTCCGGCACGCGGCGCTACGCCAGCGAAACGGCGCGCTTCATGGTGCACAAGTCGCATGCGACGGCCTCGCCCGGCGCGCGTCCGGATGCGCTCAATATCATCGTCGAAGGCTTGCGCGCCGACGATGCGCGCACCGAATCGATTTTGCGCAAGCACATCGAGCTGCTGCCGGAGCAGTGGGCGATTCACCAGTATTCCGACCTGCACCTGACCGCGCGCGATGCCAAGATTGCCCGCGTGATCAATGACGTGGCCGACTTTGCGCCGCCGAAGGGCGTTCATATCCGCAATATCTGAACAAGTGAACCAGCAATTGTGACTGGCCGTGCCGGTCACAATGGGTGCTTGCGGCGCGCAGTTAAAAAAAGAGCCTGTCAACGGCCGGGCCGGTGCAGACTCTTTCTATTGCTTCCTGTTTAATTAGTGCATGGCGCCGCCCGGAAACCCGGCGACGCCTGCGTCATGCTAGCGATCAGCGTTTGTCGCCGCCGCCTTTGCTGCCGCTGCTGCTGCCGGAATTCGATCCGGACTGCTTGTTGCCCGAACCGGAACCGGACTGTTTCGAGCCGCTGTCCTTGTCGTCATTCTTGTGGCTTTGACGGCCGGCTTCCACGTGCTGCTCATGGGTTCCGCCCTGAGTGCCGCCGCCGGAGCGCGATCCGCTGCCGGAACCTTGCGAGCCCGATTGCTTGTTCGAGCTGGAACTATCGCTTTGCTTGTTGCCCTGACCGCTTTTCTGATTCGAGTTCATGTTCATTCCTTTTGAAAGTTTGAAAATGTCGTGCTCGCCGGTGATGCTGAAGAGGCACTCTCTTCAGCGTTTCCGGTGACATCATCATGCGAGCCGCACCGTTGAAGAGGTATCGGAATTTACCTTGCACTCGTGTAGGAGTAGTTCCTACAGGATTGCAATTAATGCAGCAAAGAAATCGCCCGTTGTCGCGCGCTCAGCGGCGCACTGTCAGTGACGCACGTTCAGTGGCGCGGCGGCGCCTGTCCGGCGCGGGCCGCCTCGACCGCGGCGTTGACGGCGAGGATGGTGGTCTGGAAGGCGACGGCATCGATAATGCGGCTCAGCCGGGCCAGCCGGGCCGCCGCATCGCCAGCTCCTGCACCCGCGGTCCGTGGCGCCGGCAAGGCGCGCGCCGCGTTGCCCTCGCCATGCATGGGGAGGGCAACGCCGCACTGCGCGCTGCGCTCGATGGCACGCACGATCAGCCCATTGCCCGCGACCGTCAACGTCGCCGCTCCAGGCTTGCGCCGCACCTGGACGGGAGGCGTTACCATCGCTGCCTTGATCCACAGCCCCAACAGCACGGCCCCGGCCGCGTTGGCGCCTATGCAAAACCAGACCCACAGGCGGGCCGCGGCGTAATCGGCCTCGGCGCGCGCGGCGCTGTCGTCTGCCATGATGCCGGTCAAGGGACCCAAAGTTTCGCTTAAACTTTGGACCGCCGGCGCCGTTACCGCTTTCATCTGTTCAAGCTGACTGAGCAGTACAATGGACAGCCAGACGCCCAGCCCGACCAGAACGGCAAAGCCCAGATACAGGGTGAGCTTGAGATCGTGGCGGCGGATCGTTACCATGGCTAGTCCTCAAGAAATAAATTGCTGCGTGGAATTGTAATTATGTTAGAGAAACTTTTTATTTCGGGTTTGTTTTTCATCAACAGTCCAAATGACGAAAATCGGCTTTTGCTTTAGGGAAAAGCAAGAATGGTCATGAAAATAAGGCGATTGAACAAAAAATAACGCTTTGTTTCAAATTTTCCCGTTGCCAGTCGGCAATAATGTGAGAGAATGTTTGTTATGGCAAAAGATCTCTAACCCCCCCCCAACGAGCAGACAATGGCTCCACCTTCACCATCCGCCGCAGCAAGGAAGACTGGTCCGTCGCGCCACGAGCTGTTGGAGGCGCTTGTCGTGACCGTGACCAAGCATGCCAACGACCACTTGATGGCCGTGGCGACGCGTCTCGTTGCGGCGTTGCTTGATGTGACCGACCCGGCGCTCGATGCGCGCGCCGTGTTTCAGCGGGTAAAGTCGGGGAATCTGCTAAAAAACAACACCTACGCCTTCTTTCATGTCGCTGCCGCCGGTATCGGACGCGCCATGCGTGCCGAGGTCGACGTGCTGTTGCCGCCGCTTAAAAAGTCCACGATGGCCTTGCCCGCCGCGCTGGAACTGGTGCCCTACGAGGAAATGGACAGCCGCGTCGCTTTCGATGCCATCAGCCGTCCCTTCGAAATGCAGTATGCGACCCAGATCGCCACCCTCAATGTGCGCCTCGGCTTCCTGCTCGAGCGCGACGTGCTGCGCATCAGTCAGAATCCCTTCCGTCCCGAAATGTTCCTGTCGGCCCTGCAGCAAGCCTGGCGCGAGTTCGAGCCGGACGAGGAGGCCCACGGGCTGATCCTGCCGATGCTGCGCCCGTCGCTGCTGTTCGACTTCGCGCCGATGTACGACGCGCTGTGCGACCTGCTGATGAACAAGGGTGTCCAGCCCGGCTCGGTGGACGCCTTCAAGATCAAGAAAACCGAAAGCGCGGCCGCGGCCAAAAAAGCGCGCGCCAGCGGCCAGGCCGAACTGGCCAAGCAGCTGCGCCAGTTCCTGCGCGACGAGGATGATGCGCCGGCGGCCGCGTCCGCCTTCGACATCCCGATGATTCCCGACCTGCCGGCCATGGCGCCATCGGCCGGCGGCTGGCGTCCGAGCGGCGCCGCCGCCTTCCATGGCGCGCCAGGCGGCGAGGCGGGCGAGGCCAGCGTGCCGGCCGCGCCGTGGCATGGCGGCCCGGCGCACCAGGGCGGCGCGCCGGCGCAGGGCAGCCACGCCGCAGGCGGCTTCGCGCCGGCCCAGTTTGCCGGAGGCGGCGGCATTGCCGCGGGCGGCTTCGGCCAGGTCATGGATGGCGGCCAGGTGATGGTTCCCGCCTCCCTGCTCGAAGTGCTCAAGGGCTTGCAGGGCCGCATGCCGGAACAGTTCAGCAACGTGGCGCCGACCCCGGCCGAGGCGCAGGCGGGCAATGTGTTTTATTTGCCGCGCTTGAAGGAAAGCATTCCAAAAGGATCACTGTCGCGCGGCGATGAAAGCACCATCGACCTGCTGTCGAAGATTTTCGAGACGGTGTTGCTCGACCCGAACATTCCCAAGGATTCGCGCGACCTGATCCAGTCGCTGCAAATTCCGGTGCTCAAGGCGGCGCTGGCCGACAAGAATTTCTTCTTCGAGGAAACGCACCCGGCGCGCCGCATGATCGACCTGATGTCGACCATGGGCCTGGAGCAGCGCTCCGGCCCGGACGATCCGCTGTTCCAGGTCATGCAGCGCGGCGTGGAGCGGGTCGGGCGCGACCAGGATGACGGCGGCGCGCCGGCCGACGTGTTTTCGGAAGTGGTGGCCGAGCTCGAAGAAACCATCAAGGCCGAGGAAACGGCGGCCGCGACCGCCATCGCGGCGCCGATCGCCGCCGCATTGCGCCAGGAAAAAGTCACCGCCGCAACCCGTTCGGCGAAGAGCGCGGTCGCGGCGCGGGTCGGCAGCGGGCAGGTGGTGGCCATGCTGGAAACCTTCCTTGAAAACAAGTGGACCTCCGTGATGACGGTCGCCTACAGCGTTGAGGATGACAAGCCAGGCGCGGTCGGCAATGCCACCAAGACCATGGATGAACTGATCTGGAGCGTGAAGCCGAAGATCACGCACGAACAGCGGCGCGACCTGATCGGCAAGCTGCCGAGCCTGCTCGCCACCCTGAACAAATGGCTCGACGTCATCAAGTGGCAGGATGCCGACCGCATCCAGTTCTTTGCCGACCTGGCGGAGTGCCACGCGTCAATAGTGCGCGCGCCGCTCGACATCACGCCGGAACGCCAGCTCGAAATCGCCGTCGAAGTCGCCCAGCAAGACGCAATGCGCCGGCTGGAAAAGGAAAACGAAGCCCTGGCCGCGGCCGAAGAAGCGGCTCACGTCGAGCTGGACGATGCCGAACTGGGCGTCGACGCCCTCGAACGCAATATGTGGATCGAATTCACCGATCCGGACGGCAGCATCCGCAAGGTCAAGCTGGCATGGATCAGCCCGCTGCGCACCCTGTACATCTTCTCGACCGGGGCGCGGCAGGAAGCGTTTTCCCTCTCGTCCGACAAGCTCATCGAAGCCTACCGCGCCCAGCGCGTACGCGTCATGAAGGTCGAAGGCGTGGTCGGCCGCGCACTGTCGCAGGCAATGGACGAGGCGCTCGGCGACGCGGAAAAAACGGCGCAGTCGGTCGCTGCCTGAGGCAGGCGTGTTCCGTTAGTATTCGCACATTGTTTACATTCGCGTATCATTCGGGCCGGGCCTGAGCGGGCGTTGCACAGTTTCTGTACTGCCGCCCATGCCCGGCTTTGTTCACTACCGGCTTTTGTCTATGAATTGGTATCACCTTACCGCGCTCGGCGGCATCGCCGTCACCGCACCCCTGGGTATCGCCATTGCTGTCTGGCTCGCCGCCGCCCACTGCCGCCGCCGCGCCCTGTACTGGTGCCTGCTGTTCGGCGCCACCATGTTGATCGTCATCGGCAGCAAGATCGCCTTCCTCGGCTGGGGCGTCGGCATCGAAGCGCTGCATTTCGCCGGCTTTAGCGGCCACGCCGCGCGCGCCGCGGCCGTGTTTCCGGTGGCCGCCTACCTGGCCCTGTGCGGACGCACCAAGATGTGGCGCTACGTCGCGGTCAGCGTGGGGCTGGCGCTGGCGCTGGGCGTCACGCTCTCGCGCGTGATGGTCGAAACCCACAGCAGCTCGGAAGCGATTCTGGGCTGCCTGCTCGGACTGGCCTGCGCCGCCGGTTTCATCGCGCTGGTGCGCTCGAACCGCCAGTTTCAGCCCAGCTTGACCCTGATCGCGCTGACCTTGGCCGTGCTGTGCATTCCGTACAAGGGCGAATCGCATAATTCCCAGCAGTGGATGACGGGTCTGGCGCTCGGCCTGTCCGGGGCCGACCGCGTCTACACGACAGCCACCTGGGGCCCGACGCGCAATCCTTACTCCCCGCCGTGCCCCAAAGCCGAGCGCTACTTCAACTACGTCTGTTTTTAAGGTGAAATGTTGAGCGTACTGAGTCGTTTTTGTTGCCGCAACCCGTAAAACCGTCATTCCCGCGCCGGCGGGAATCCAAGGCCCCTTCGCTCAGCAAAGAACTCCGCCCCGGCCCCACGCCTCATCCCCCCGAAAACATGACAACAAATGGTATGATGGACACCTTTAGGATTCCCGAGCTAGCTATACAACGTGCGCCTGTC
Source organism: Massilia pseudoviolaceinigra (assembly GCF_030846505.1). Taxonomy (NCBI): domain Bacteria; kingdom Pseudomonadati; phylum Pseudomonadota; class Betaproteobacteria; order Burkholderiales; family Oxalobacteraceae; genus Massilia; species Massilia pseudoviolaceinigra. Next base: position 127,752 of record NZ_JAVCWL010000008.1, read on the forward strand.
TTCCATTAAATTGTCGGGATTTAAGTCATTCGTCGATCCCACCAATTTCCAGGTGCCGGGGCAGCTGGTTGGCGTGGTCGGTCCCAATGGTTGCGGCAAGTCGAACATCATCGACGCGGTGCGCTGGGTGCTGGGCGAATCGAAGGCTTCCGAGCTGCGCGGCGAGTCCATGCAGGACGTCATTTTCAACGGCTCGACCCACCGCAAGCCGGCCGGGCGCGCCTCGGTCGAACTGGTGTTCGACAATAACGACGGCAAGGCTTCCGGCCAGTGGGGCCAGTATGCCGAAATCGCCGTCAAGCGCACCCTCACGCGCGACGGCACCTCGACCTACTACATCAACAGCCAGCCGGTGCGCCGGCGCGACATCCAGGATATTTTCCTCGGCACGGGCCTCGGCCCGCGCGCCTACGCCATCATCGGCCAAGGCATGATCTCGCGCATCATCGAGTCGCGCCCGGAAGAGCTGCGCGTCTTCCTCGAAGAAGCGGCCGGCGTGTCGAAGTACAAGGAACGCCGGCGCGAAACCGAAAACCGCTTGGGCGACACGCGCGAAAACCTGCTGCGGGTGGAAGACATCCTGCGCGAACTGAACGCCAACCTCGAAAAGCTCGAAGCGCAGGCGGTCGTCGCCAACAAATTCCATTCGCTGCAGGCGGACCAGGAAGAAAAACAAAAGCTTCTCTGGCTGCTGCGCAAGAACGAAGCGCAGACCGAGCAGAATCGCTACTTCCGCGAGATGGAGCAGGCCCAGACCGATCTGGAAGAGCAGACGGCCAAGCTGCGCCACGTCGAACTCGATCTCGAACACATGCGCCAGGCGCATTTTTCGGTGGGCGACCGCCTGCACACGGCGCAGGGCCACCTGTACCAGACCAACTCGGAAATCGGCAGCCTGGAAGCGCAGATCAAGTTCGTCATCGAATCGCGCAGCCGCCTGCAAAACCAGCTGCTGGCGCTGAACGCCCAGCGCAACCAGTGGCAGACGCAGGGCCAGGATTACCAGCAGCAGATCGAGGAAGCCGAGTACCTGCTCGAAGAACTGGGCGGGAGGGTCGAGCAGTCGCAGATGAACGCCGAAGCCCAGGGCGAGCGCCTGCCGGACCTGGACGCCGCCTGGCGCGCGGCCCAGCACAAGACGACCGAATCGCGCGCCCGCATCATGCAGGCGCAGCAGCAGATCGAACTCGAATCGGCGCACCAGCGCAACGCTTCGAATATCCTCAATGGCCTGCAAACGCGGCGCGAGCGCCTGCAGCAGGAAAAGAACGGCCTTAATCTGCCCGACAGCAGCCATTTGGCCAACCTGCGCATGCAGCTGGAGGAAAAGCAGCAGGCGCTGGAAGAGCAGACCATGCTGCTCGAAGAAGCGACCGACCAGCAGCAGCGCACCGAAGAGGAACGCGCCGCCGCCCAGGCGCAGGTGAACGCCGAAACCGCTGCCAACGCGCAGCTGGAAGCGCGCCTGTCGGCCCTGAAGCAGTTGCAGGAACGCGTGCAAACACAGGGCAAGGTCCAGCCCTGGCTGCAAAAGCACGAACTCGATGCGCTGCCGCGCCTGTGGCAAAAGCTGGGCATCGAACAGGGCTGGGAAACGGCGCTTGAATCGGTGCTGCGCGAGCGCACCGGCGCGCTCGAAATGTCGAACATCGAATGGGCCAAGGCTTTTTTCAGCGATGCGCCGCCGGCCAAGCTGGCCCTGTACGCGCCATCGCTCGCCGGCGCCGTGCTGCCTGCCGAAACGCCGGGCCTCACATCGTTCGCCAGCCTGCTCAAGCTCAATGAACCGGGCCTGCGCGGGTTGTTGGGCGACTGGCTGCACAATGTCTTCGCCGCCGAAGACACGGCCAGCGCCTTTGCCGAACGCGCGCGCCTGCCGCAGGGCGGCTCCTTCATCACGCGTCAGGGCCACGTGGTGACCCAGTCGAGCGTGCGTTTCTACGCGGCCGATAGCGAGCAGGATGGCATGCTGGGGCGCCAGCAGGAGATCGACAACATCGGCAAGCAGCTGCGCGCGCAAACCATGCTGGCCGACGAAGCACGTGCCCGTGCGGTGCGCGCAGACGCCGCCATGTCGGACCTCACGCGGCGCCTGCAGGATGCGCGCCAGCGCGTGGCCACGCTCACGCAAGGCGTGCACGCGCTGCAGATCGAGGTGGTCAAGCAGTCCGAGGTCGAGGCGCGCTTCAACCAGCGCAGCACGCAGATCCAGGCCGACCTGGCCGAAATCGCGGCGCAGGAAGCCGAGCAGCAGCAGATCCGCATGGAATCCGAGGAAAAATTCGAGCAGCTCGACATGGAACTGGCCGAGCTGCAGGGCGCGCACGAAGATGGCCAGACCGAGTTCCTGAACCGCGAACAGGCGCTGACGGACGCGCGCGAAAAGCTGCGCGAGCTCGAGCGCGCGGCCCAGGAAGCGCAGTTCGCCGAAAAAACCCAGCGCAGCAAGATCGAGGAACTGCGCCGCAATATCGCCACCGCCACGCAGCAGGCGGCCCAGGTGGGCGAGAGCATCGCGGTCGGCCAGATGGAGCTCGAAGCGCTGGAAAGCGGCGCCGCCAGCGACGGCCTGCAAGAATTGCTGGACCGGCGCACCAGCCAGGAGCGCGCGCTGTCGGATGCGCGCCATGAGCTCGACCAGATCACGCAGCAGCTGCGTGCCGCCGAAGACACGCGCACCCAGTCCGAACGCAGCCTGCAGCCGCAGCGCGACAAGATCATGGAAATGCAGCTCAAGGAGCAGGCCGCGCGCCTGAACCAGGAGCAGTTCGCCGAAGCGCTGAAAACGGTCGATGCCGACGAAGCGGCGCTCTCCGAAAAGCTCCATCCCGACATGAAGCCGTCCTACCTGCAGGGCGAGGTGACGCGTTTGACGAATGCCATCGCGCTGCTGGGCGCCGTCAACCTGGCCGCGCTCGACGAGCTGGCGCAGGCGTCCGAGCGCAAGAACTTCCTCGACGCGCAGAACAATGACCTGAACGAGGCGATCATGACCCTGGAAGACGCGATCGCCCGCATCGACAAGGAAACGCGCGAGCTGCTGCAGGATACCTTCGACAAGGTCAATCACCATTTTTCGGAACTGTTCCCTATCCTCTTCGGCGGCGGCAACGCCAAGCTGGTGATGACGGGCGACGAAATTCTCGACTCCGGCGTGCAGGTCATGGCGCAGCCGCCGGGCAAAAAGAACGCCACCATCCACTTGCTGTCGGGCGGCGAAAAAGCGCTGACCGCGACCGCGCTGGTGTTCTCGATGTTCCGCCTCAATCCGGCGCCATTCTGCCTGCTCGACGAGGTCGACGCGCCGCTGGACGACGCGAACACCGAGCGATTCTGCCGCATGGTAAAACGGATGTCCGACCATACTCAATTCCTTTTCATTTCGCACAATAAAATTGCGATGGAAATGGCCAATCAACTGATCGGTGTGACGATGCAGGAGCAGGGCGTATCGCGCATTGTGGCGGTGGACATGGAGTCCGCCGCAAATTTTGCTACCGAGGCACAAGCAGCATGACAGATTTACAAATGAGCCTGATCGGTGCCAGCGGCGTATTCGTCGCCGGCGTCTTTGCATACAACAAATGGCAGGAGCACAAGGCCAAGAAGAGTGTCGAACGCGCCTTCTCGTCCGAGCATGACGATGTGCTGCTGCGTCCCGGCGACATCGTGCGCAGCGAGCCGACGTTCGACGTCAAGCCGGCCCCGGTGGGCGACGACACGCCTGCCGCGGCCCCCGTGCCGGTCGCAGCGCCGGTCGCAGCAGCACCGGCAGCGCGTTTCGACGACGAAGCGGCGCAGCCGGTCGCGCCGGTGGCGCCCGTGGCGGCGCCGGTGGAAGCACTGAGCCCGGCCACCGAGCTGGCCACCAGCCTGGTCGACCCGCTGATCGATGTGCTGATTCCGCTGGCGCTCGAAGCGCCGGTGCGGGGCGACAAAATCCTGCCGATCCTGCACACCCTGCGCCACGTCGGCAACAAGCCGGTGCACTTCATCGGCCTGCACGTCAACGGCGACTGGGAACCGATCGTCCATGGCGGCGTCTACACCAAGCTGCAGGCCGGCGTGCAGATGGCCAGCCGCACCACGGCGCTGAACGAACTCGAATACTCCGAACTGGTCACGCGCTTGCGCGCGGTGGCCGACGACATCGGCGCCGAGCCGGAAATTCCGGACATGATCGAAGTCATGGGCGAGTCGCGCACCTTGCACCGCTTCGTGGCCGGGCACGACGCCCAGCTGGGCGTGAACCTGATGTCGTACGGCGCGCCGTGGTCGATCGCCACCTTGATCGGCGCGCTGGAGAAGCAGGGCTTCGATGTGCGTCCCGACGGGCGCTACATCATGCCGGATGGCGACGGCGGCCAGCTGTTCACGCTGACCACCAACGTCACCCTCGGCGCCGACACCACTTCGCGCCTGACCTTGCTGCTGGACGTGCCATGCGTGGCGCCGGCGCGCGACGGCTTCGGCGCCATGCTCAATTGCGCCAAGGCGCTGGTGGGGCGGCTGGACGCCGTCATCGTCGACGACAGCGACCAGCCGCTGACCGACCAGGCGCTTGCCGAAATCAACAGCCAGGTACTCGATTTCTACCAGGAGATGGAAGCGGCCGACATTGCGGCCGGTTCGACGCGCGCCATGCGCTTGTTCAGCTAATAAAAAAGATCATCGTGACGACAACAACAACAGCAACGCAGGATAGCGATTACCTCGGCCGCATGGCGCAGCTCACGGCCGAACTGAATCGCCACATTTTTTCTTACCACGTGCAGGATGCGCCGACCATTCCGGACGCCGAGTACGACCGCCTGTTCCGCGAACTGCAGGCGCTCGAAGCGGCGCACCCGGAAGCGGTATCGGTCGACTCGCCCACCTACCGCGTGGGCGCGACGCCCCTGCCCGAGTTCAAGCAGGTCACGCACAGCATTCCCATGCTCTCGCTGAACAACGGCTTCGAGGACGAGGATATAGAGAACTTCGACCGCCGCGCGCGCGAGGGCCTCGATTGCGAGCAGGTCGAGTATGCGGCCGAACTCAAATTCGACGGCCTGGCGATCAGCCTGCGCTACGAGAACGGCGTGTTCGTGCAGGCCGCCACGCGCGGCGATGGCGCCACCGGCGAAGACGTGACGGCGAACATCCGCACGGTGCGCGCCATTCCGCTGCGCCTGCATGGCGACACGGTGCCGGCGGTGCTGGAAGTGCGTGGCGAAGTACTGATGTACAAGGCCGATTTCGCCAAGCTCAATGCGCGCCAGCGCGACGCCGGCCAGAAGGAGTTCGCCAATCCGCGCAACGCCGCCGCCGGCAGCTTGCGCCAGCTCGACTCGCGCATCACCGCGCAGCGCAGCCTGCGCTTCTTTTCCTACGGTGTCGGTGCGCTGGAAGGCGCCGACATGCCGCCATCGCATTCGGCCCTGCTGGACTGGTACCAGACGCTCGGCCTGCCGGTGTCAAACGAGCGCGCCGTCGTCACCGGCGCGCAAGGCCTGATCGACTACTACCGCGACATCGGCAAGCGCCGTCCCACGCTGGCTTACGAGATCGACGGCGTGGTCTATAAAGTCAACCGCCTCGAACAGCAGCAAAAACTTGGTTTTGTGTCGCGCGCGCCGCGCTTTGCCATCGCCCACAAATTCCCGGCCGAAGAGGCGCTTACGCAGGTGCTCGACATCGAAGTGCAGGTCGGACGCACCGGCGCGATCACCCCGGTGGCGCGCCTGGCGCAGGTCAACGTGGGCGGCGTGAACGTCACCAACGCCACCTTGCACAACGAAGGCGAAGTGCGGCGCAAGGATATCCGCATCGGCGATACGGTCATCGTGCGCCGCGCCGGCGACGTGATTCCGGAAGTGGTGTCGTTCGTGGCCGACCGCCGTCCGCTTGATGTGCGCGAATTCGTCATGCCGGCCAACTGCCCGGTGTGCGGCTCGCCCATCGTGCGCATGGATGATGAAGCCGTGGCGCGCTGCTCCGGCGGCTGGACCCACTGCAGCGCCCAGAAGAAGGGTGGCCTGATGCACTTCGTGTCGCGCCGCGCGCTCGACGTCGAAGGCCTGGGCGACCAGCTGATCGAACAGCTGGTCGACAAGGGCCTGATTCATAACGCGGCCTACCTGTACACGCTCGACAAGGAAAAGCTGGCGGGCCTGGACCGCATGGCCGCCAAGTCGGCCCAGAACGTGGTCGACGCGCTCGAAAAATCGCGCGACACCACCATGGCGCGTTTCATTTACGCGCTCGGCATCCGCAACGTCGGCGAGTCGACCGCCAAGGCGCTGGCCCAGCACTTCGGCAACCTTGAAGCGCTGCTGCACGCGGCCAGCTTCGAAGGCGGCCTGCAACTGCTGGAAGTGCCCGACATCGGCCCGATCGTGGCGCGCTCGATCAGCGAATTTTTGACCGATGCCGACAACCTGGCGCTGGTGCGCACCCTCGCTGGCGTTCTGCGCTGGAAGGAAGGCGAGCACGTGATGAAAAACACGGGCGCCATGGCCGGCAAGACCTTTGTCATCACCGGCACCCTGCCGACCCTGTCGCGCGACGAAGCCGGCGCGCTGGTCGAAGCGGCCGGCGGCAAGGTCTCCGGATCGGTATCGAAAAAAACCTCCTATGTCGTTGCCGGTGCGGATGCCGGCAGCAAACTGGCCAAGGCGCAGGAGCTCGGCATCACGCTCCTCGACGAAGCGGCCCTTCTTTCACTGCTGGCGACAGCATCTTCCACGGAACCGAATCAAGATGAATCCAGTTAGAAAAGCAGTCTTTCCCGTAGCCGGTCTCGGTAGCCGTTTTTTGCCGGCCACCAAGGCACAGCCGAAGGAAATGCTGCCGATCGTCGACAAGCCGCTGATCCAGTATGCGGTCGAAGAGGCGGTCGCCGCCGGCATCACCGAAATGATCTTCATCACGGGCCGCAACAAGCGCGCCATCGAAGACCATTTCGACAAGGCCTACGAACTAGAATCGGAACTCGAAGCAGCCGGCAAGGAGGCGCTGCTCGAACTGGTGCGCAACGTCATCCCGAAGAACATCAACTGCATCTACATTCGCCAGTCGGCGCCGCTGGGCCTCGGGCACGCGGTGCTGTGCGCGCGTCCGGTGGTGGGCGACGAGCCGTTCGCGGTGCTGCTGGCGGACGACTTCATGGACACCGATCCGGGCGAGCGTCCGGTGCTGGCGCAGATGACCGACGTCTACGCCTACGAACAATGCAGCGTGCTGGCGGTGCAAGAGGTACCGCGCGCGAACACGCGCCAGTACGGCATCGTGAAAGCGACCTCGTACCGGGAAAACCTGGAACTGGTGTCCGAAATCGTCGAAAAGCCGATGCCTGAAGTGGCGCCGTCGACCCTGGCGGTGGTGGGGCGCTATATTTTGTCGCCCAAGATTTTCCGTTACCTGGAGCACATCGGCACCGGCGCCGGCGGCGAAATCCAGCTCACCGACGGCATTGCCGCGCTGATGGCCGCCGAACGCGTGCTGGCTTACCGCTATGCGGGCCAGCGCTACGATTGCGGCTCCAAGCTGGGCTACCTGACTGCGATGACGGCGATGGGCCTGAAGCACCCTGAAACCGGCGAGGGCTTCCGCACCTTCCTCGAACAGCTGCACCGCGAGCAGAATTTCTCATGACCGTCCGCGAGATCCTCAAGATGGGCGACCCGCGTTTGCTGCGGGTGGCCGAACCGGTCCGCGAGTTCGGCACGCCGGCCATGGAGGCGCTGATCGCCGACATGTTCGACACCATGCACCATGCGAATGGCGCCGGGCTGGCCGCGCCGCAGATCGGCGTTAATTTGCAGCTGGTGATTTTCGGCTTCAAGGACAACCAGCGCTATCCGGACGCGCCGGCGGTGCCGCAGACGGTGCTGATCAATCCCGTGCTTACGCCGCTGTCGAACCACAAGGAAGAAGCATTCGAAGGCTGCCTGTCGGTGCCGGGACTGCGCGGCAGCGTGCCGCGCTTCACCCACCTGCGCTATGAAGGCGTGGACCAGCATGGCCAGCGCATCGAGCGTGAAGTCGACGGCTTTCATGCGCGCGTGGTGCAGCACGAAGTCGACCACCTGCTCGGCATCCTGTATCCGATGCGGATCGAGGACTTCACCAAATTTGGCTACACGCAGGTCATGTTCCCTGACCTCGACCCTGACGAAGACGATTGATCACCATGATATTGAAGACATTGCCGGCCCTGGGCCTGGCGCTGCTCGTGTGCGCCCCGGTGCTGGCGCAGAATGCGGCAACCCCTGACGCCACCGCCACCGCCTTCGACGGCAGCGAAAAGCGCAGCCAGGTATGGCTCACCAGCGGTTTTGCGACGTACCACTTCCAGAGCGACAAGGACCTCAACGGGCGCAATCCCGGGGTCGGCGTCGAGTACCGCCTGTCGGAGCATTCGGCGCTGACGGCGGGACGTTTCTTCAACAGCGACCGGCAGCACTCGAAGTACGTGGGCATGTATTACCAGCCCCTGTCGTACGCGGGCGTGCGCCTTGGGGCGGTGCTGGGCGGGTTCGACGGCTATCCCAAGATGCGCGACGGCGGCTGGTTCCTGGCTGCGATTCCGACCGCCACGTTCGAATACAAGCGCGTGGGCGTGAACGTGGCGGTGGTGCCGACCTACAAAGACCGGCTGCATGGCGGGATTTCGGTGCAGCTCAAACTCAAGCTGTTCGAGTAATCCTACTTGAGGTGCTGCGCGAAAAAGGCCCGTGTCCTGTCGTTGGCCTGCGCGGCCGCCTGCGCGTCGAAGTGCACGCCGTTCCAGCGCGCGAAGGCGTGGTTCTGGCCGGGATAGGTAAAGATCTGCACGAGCGGGTTGCCCTCGGCCGCCTTGGCGATGGCGGCGCGCGCGTTTGCTGAAATGTATTCGTCGGCTTCGCCCAGGTGCATCATCAGCGGGCAGGCGAGATTGTCGAAGGCGTCGGTGTGCTTCTCGGTGCCGCCGCCGTAGTAGGCGACAGCGGCGTCGGGCCTGGCGCGGGTGGCGGTGAGGAAGGTCAGCAGGCCGCCCATGCAAAAGCCCATCACGCCCGCCTTGCCGGTTGCGCCGGGCAGGGCGCGCGCCGCTGCCAGGGTGGCGGCGATATCGTCCACGCCCTTGTCCACGTTGAACGCTTTATAGAGCGTCATGGCTTTTTTCCATTCGGCGTCGGTCTTGTCGGTCAATTCCACATTCGGTTCGAGGCGCCAGAACAGGTCGGGGCAAACCGCAATGTAGCCTTGCGCGGCGAGACGGTCGCACGTCTCGCGCAGGTCGGCGTTGATGCCGAAGATCTCTTGCAGGACGACGATGGACGGAGCGGGCGTGGCGGCCGGACGGGCGACGTAGGCACCAAAGCTGCCGTCAGGCGTGTCGATGGAAATGCGTTCGTTCATGTGCTGCCTCCTTGCGCTGGTGAGGAGACAATTGTGGCACAAACAGGCAATCCGGAACGCCCGCGTAACACGGGCGTCCTGCTCAACGCTTTACTTCCCCCAGCGGGTCACCCTTGTTCCAGGTCGGCATGGTGGCCGCGTTGGCCACCTCGTACCCGAGATTGAGGGTGAACTGCGCCTGCTGCACCATGCCGCGCAAATCCCAGGCCGGGTTGTACTCGTCGCTGACCTGGTGGTAGTGATCCTTGAAGCCGGCCATCTTCGCGTTTGAGGCGCCATGATCGTGGTCGAACTCGAAGCTGCCATCGCCCGAGAACACCGCCGATCCCACATTAAACGCCGGCACGCCCGCTTTGGCAAAATTGAAGTGGTCGGCGCGGAAGTAAGCCCCTCCCAGGTCGGGAGTTTGCGGTGCCAGGCGCAGGCCCATGGCCTTGGCCACCTTGGCGGCGCTGGCGTGCAGGCTGCTGCGTTCCGCGCCGGCCACGCCGATATCGCGCGTGAGGCCGACGAAGTTCATGCTGTCCAGGTTCAGGTCCGCCGCCGTTTTTGCCAGCGGCCAGACCGGGTCGCGCACGTAGCCAAGGCTGCCGATCAGGCCCTGTTCCTCGGCGCACGGCCACAGGAAAATCTGGGTACGGCGGGCCGGCTGGCGTACCGCCACCTGCGCCATCGCCAGCAGCGCGGCCGAGCCGGAGGCGTTATCGACCGCGCCATTCCAGATGTGATCGGGCCTGCCTTCGGCGCTGTCGATGCCGAGGTGGTCCCAGTGGGCCGAATAGATCACGGCCTGCTCCTTGAGCTTCGCGTCGGTGCCCGGCACGATGCCGACCACGTTGAACTGTTCGACCGGGCGAATGGCGCTGTCGACGGCCACCTTGGCGCGTGCTTTCAGATCGACCGCCTTGAAGCCGCGCACTTCGGCCTTGGCGCGCAGGGCGTCGAGATCCTGGCCGGCGGCCGCGAACAGGGCGCGCGCCGTCTCTTCCTGCAGCCAGCCTTGCAGCGCGTTGCCTTCGCCGGCCAGGTGGAACTGCTCCTTGCTCATGCCATTGGCCGGCACGCTCCACGGGTACGAGCTTGACTCGGTCGTGTGAATCAGCAGTACGCCAGCCGCGCCGCGGCGCAGCGCTTCTTCGTATTTGTACATCCAGCGCCCGGGGTAGGTGAGCGACTTGCCGCCGAAGCGGTTCGGTTCCGCCGCGGTGGGCTTGGGGTCGTTGACCATCATGATCAGCAGCTTGCCCTTGACGTCGACGCCCTTGTAGTCGTCCCAGTTTTCATCGTCGGCGCTGATACCGTAGCCGACGAACAGCACCGGCGCGTCGAAGCGCACCTTGGATTTGCCGCTGGCGTTGTTGAAGACGATCTCCTTGCCGAGCTGCGGCGACATCGTCTTGCCGCCGACATCGAAGCTCACCGCGCTGGTGGACAGCGTCTTGGTGCCGACCATGTTCACGGACTGGCGGTACACCTTCCCGACGCCGGGCAAGAGACCGATGGCGGCGGCCTGGGTTTCGAGATAGCGCACGGCCAGTTCGCCGCCGCGCTGGCCGGTGCCGCGCCCTTCGAGCATGTCGTCGGCCAGAAAGGAGAGGTGGGCGCGCAGCGGCGCTTCCGTGACCACTGGCGTTGCCGCGCTGGCGGCGCGTTTCTGGGCGAGGGCCGGCTGGCTGGCGAGGACGAGGCCGATGGCGAGTGCGGAAACGCGGCGCATTGATGCTCCAATAAAAATGGAGCATCGTGCCATGAATGGGGCAGGGGCGCAATCCGGCATCCTCGCGTGCAATGGTTGCCACGTTGCGCCGCACCGATATATCAATTACAATTTTGCAACTTTCGGCGCGCATGCGCCCTTCATCACGTTCACGTGTTCGCGCACGATCATTTTTGCCGCAGCTTGCCTGCCCGGAGAAACACGATGTTCCATCTTTCCGTCGCACTCGTGACGACCTACGGTCTTCTCGCGCTTGCTGTTTGTTCAGCGTGGTTCGCCCCGATAACGTTGCGTTCCGAACTGGTGGTTCCGCCATGGTTGTGCTTGCTGACGCTTGCGTGTGCAAGCGGTGTGGCGACCGGCTTGCTGTCCCTGCAAGCCATCGCGGCGCTCATTGTCCTCGGTGCGCTGGCGTATGCCGCGAAGCGCAGCAAAACCGGGCCGCTGCACGTGCTGCTGATGGTGGCGATGGGGTGCATGCTGCTGGCCATGTCGATGCACCGTTTCCCCGGTTTCGTCAATCCGCCGCTGGTGTCCGATCTGCTGATCAGTGCCGCGGCGGACCCGGTGACGCAACGGCTCAATTTCGATACCGCCGCCGCCGGACTGATCCTGTTCGCGCTGTTTTGCGTGCCGGCCCGGACCGGCGCGCAATGGCGCCCGGTCAGGCGGAATTACTGGATCATCCTCGGTACCCCGCTGATCGTGCTGCCGGTCGGGGTGATGGTTGGCTATGTCGACGTGGACTTCAAGCTGTTCGCTTACACGCCCGTGTTTTTCGCGATTAACTTGTTGTTTACCTGCGTGACCGAGGAAGCATTCTTCCGCGGCTTCATTCAGGAGCAGCTGACGCGCGCGATGAGCCGCTGGAAGGCGGGGCCGACCATCGCCCTGTGCGTGGCGGCGCTCCTGTTCGGGCTCGCGCACGCGCGCGGAGGGCCACTGCTGATCGGCCTGGCGACCCTGGCCGGGCTGGGATACGGTTATGCCTACCTGCGCTCGAAACGCATCGAAACGGCCATCCTGACGCACCTGGCGCTCAATGGCATCCACTTCATCGCATTCACGTATCCACGCTTGAGCCCAGCCTGAGGTAGCGGCGCGGGCGCGCACGTCTGTCGCTGCAACATGATCAAATCCGCAATTTTATTGTTGCGATAGTTGTTTATCAATGGCAATATGCTTGCTCAACGGCTACAGATCCCTCTGTCGCGCGACGACCCCGTTCGTCCCTACCACCTCACTCATAAGGATAATTTCATGAAACAGTACAGCGCCGAATTTCTCGGTACATTTTGGCTCGTGCTCGGCGGTTGCGGCAGTGCCGTGCTGGCGGCGGCGTTTCCGGGCGTCGGCATCGGGTTGCACGGCGTTTCGCTGGCCTTCGGCCTGACCGTGCTCACCATGGCGTATGCGATCGGCCATATCTCGGGATGCCACCTGAACCCGGCGGTGTCGATCGGCTTGTGGGCCGGCGGGCGCTTTCCGGCGTCGAAACTGCTGCCTTACATCGGCGCCCAAGTGGTCGGGGCGATTGCCGCCGGCGGCGTGCTGTATATCATCGCCAGCGGTGCCGCCGGCTTTGACGTGAGCAAGGGTTTTGCCTCCAACGGCTACGGCGCGCATTCGCCGGGCGGCTACTCGCTGCTGGCGGCGCTGGTGACGGAAGTGGTCATGACGATGTTCTTCCTGATCGTGATCCTGGGCGCGACCGACAAGCGCGTGCCGGCCGGTTTCGCGCCGCTGCCGATCGGGCTGGCGCTGACCCTGATCCACCTGATCAGCATTCCGGTCACCAACACCTCGGTTAACCCGGCGCGCAGCACCGGCGTGGCCCTGTATGTGGGCGATTGGGCAGTCGGCCAGCTGTGGCTGTTCTGGGTCGCGCCGATCGTTGGTGCCTTGCTCGGTGCGCTGGTTTACCGTTTCATCGCCAGCGACGACAAGTAATCCGGGCCGGCGGCCGCTGCGCCACCTCAGGCTACTGCCTGCACGGTGTATCCCACCACCAGATACAGCTCCGTGAACGTGGCCGGGTCGAACGCCTCGAAATCGGCCCCATTGTCGCGGAAACGGAAGCGCCACTGGGCGCCGCCCGCGCCCAGGACCGCCGGGGCGAACGCGCTGACCGTGCTGGTGGCATAGCGGGTGTCGTCCGGGTCCACCGCCAGCGCACTGATTGCCGCCGCGGCCAGCGGTGGCGCGCCCACTTCCCATTCCACATCCGGTTCGCTGCCGGCAGGCCGGCGCGGGTACTCCGCCAGCAGCTGCACATTGCGCAGGCGTATCAGCCGCTCGTCGCCGCCGATGATGCGCTCGCGCTGCAGCTCCACACGCAATTCCGGCGCGGAACCCGGGGCCGGATTGCGCAGCGCGGTCCAGGCGGAGGCGAAATCGGCCGACACGCGGAAGACGCGCCGCAGTTCAAGCCGGCTTTGCGCCGCCACCAGCTGGGCGCGCAGATTGGCCATCGCAGCGGCCCTGAACGCGCCCGCTTCCTCGCGCGCCGTATAGCGGATGTGCAAAATGACATCGGCGATGCTGTCGTAGTCGAAGCCGCGCAGCGTTTCATCATCCATCAGTTCGATCGACCAGCGGCTGATCGCGCCTGCGCCCTCGAACGGCAGGATACGTTCGTCGCGCAAAGCCGGCTCGAACAGGCCCGCGTCGTTCTGGCCGGTGCTGGTCGCAATCGCGCTGACCGGTACCTGCTCGTCGCGAAAGCGTGCGTCGTCGAGCGCCATGCCGTCCTGCATGCGGCGCGCATACCCCGCCGCCCCGCCGGGCAATTCCACGCTGGTGCGCACGCTGTTGCGCAGCAGGCGCAGGGTGCAGGCCAGGGTCGTGTTGGCGCCCGTTACGCAGGGAATCGAGATGGCGACCGATTTGATGCGCCGGAAATAGTGCCCGGGGTAATCCAGGTCGAACAGCTCTTCGGGCAACTCGATCTCGCAGCGGCCGTTGCGCCGCAGGCCGATCAGTTCCAGCGGCGCCGCCAGCGCTACCGACACGTTCTTGGTCAGCTCGAAGCAACGCCGGTTGGCCGCCAGGTAGGCGCTATCGAGGCGGCGCAGGTCGAGCTGCAGGCGCTCGCCCGATTGCAAGCCCTTGCGCGCGCTGTCCCAGGCGCCGAAACCGATGATCGCCGAGGTGGCCAGGCCATGGTCGAAACGGTAGCAGCGTTCGGCCAGCTTGGCGTGCGCGTAGGCCAGCTTGTAGGTCTCGAAAAAAGTCTTGCCGATTTCCGCCGCCTGCCAGCTGTACAGCTCCTGGCCGGTGTATTTGCTGCGCATGAACTGGTCGACCGCTTTTGCGTTGTCCACCTGCTGCTCATGGTTGGCCAGTTCGCGCCTGGCGTTGGCTACGCGGATGCCGGCGCCGGCGATCTGGATGCCGACCTGTTCGATCTCGCGCGCCGTCACGCTGGCCTGCATCTGCCAGTCCTCGAAGCGGCGCTGGTAGCCAGCCACGGTGGACACCATGCCGGCGCCCTTGTCGATGATGCCGGCGGTCTGGGTGAGCGCCTTGGCCGCCATTTCCAGCGCGCGCGAAAAGGCCATGCCGCCGGTCTGCACCGCCACGTGGGGCGAGCCGCCGAACCCGGACGCGCCGGCCGAAAAATTCGGAATCGCCGCCATCACGCCGCCCAGGGTGTCGGCCACCACGGCGCCGACCGAGATCACCAGCGAGGCCGCGCTCATCGTCTGCGCGGTCGATTCGCCGGCGTTCATGAAGGTACGGGTGACGTAGAACTGGTTGCGCAGGCGCGCCATGGCCAGCGCCACTTCCAGGTTGGCGACCGTGCTTTCGGCTTCCGCGATGGCGGCCAGCTTGATGGCGCGGGTGGCGTCGAGCAGCTTGAGTTCATGGCTCTGGCGCAGCAGGGCCAACGCTTCGCCATCCTTTTTCTCCAGCGCCGACAGCAGCGAGCCGGCGGCCGCCTTGAGGTCGGCGGCCAGTTCGTTGGCTTTTTGCAGATAGGTGGCAAAGCGGTAGGGCGGCAGCGGCGCGGCGCTGTCGGCCAGCAAGTCCCCGGCGGACACGCCCGCCATCATCGCCGCGATCGCCGCGGCCGGATCGATTGGCGGCGCGAACAGGGACGTCTTGCGGGGCTGGCCGAGCAGGTCGAGGCACGCCTGGTACTTGTGCACGCGGTCGTCGACCAGGCGCCACATCGAGAGCAGCTTGTCGTTGCGCGGAATGCAGAAGTGCAGCACGGATGGCGGCGCGGCCCCGCTTTCGGGCGGCCCCATGGGCGGCAGGGCCGGCAGCAGGTCTTCCACCGCCACCATGGCGTTGCCGAAGGCATCGATATCGAGCTCGATCTCGGCATAGGTGCGCGCCACGGGTTTCACGCGCGGCGCCACTTCCTCGGGCATCTCGCCAATGAATGACTTGGCATACAGGTACAGGGCGCCGCCGGCCATCACGCTTTCGACGTCGGAGGCGGCAAACAGCTTGTCGCCCCAGGCCACCAGGTTTTCGACGAAGCGCAGGAAGGCGGCCTTCTGGTAGGCGATGTTACGGCTCGATGCGATCAGGTGCGGGTCGAAGGGATGGTCGCGCCAGGTGGCGACCTGGCGTATCAGTTCGTCGCGCGCGGCCATGTCCACGCCCGGGTCGCCCGGCTGCGCCGCCAGCAGGCGCATGATGCTGTCGATGCGGCCGGCCGCATAGCCGGGCGCTTCACGCTCGAAAAAGGGCTTGGTGATCCAGAAGCGCCGCTTGTCGCCGGCCGCCAGCGGCACCCCGCTGACCGGGTCCTTGCCGTCGGCGCCGGTAGGATCGAAGATATGGCGCAGCCAGCGCATCGCTTCTTCGTGCCGGCCGGCCCGCATCAGCTCCGTCCCGACCATGAAGGGTGCGTGATAAAACAGTTCCCAGTTGTACAGCGAATAGGCCCCGCGCGCGCTGAAGTCGACCTCTTCGCGCGGGTGGTAGACCGCGTTGCCGTGCTGGTCGTCGCGCAGCACGACCGCGTCGTTCGGGTGGTAGCTGGCCGCGAAATCGAGCTCGCCGCGCAAAAACTGGGTCGGGCGCGCCATCAGCCGCGCCACGCCGCCTTCGAGCAGCCTTTCGCGCAAGGCGCACACCATCGGATGATAAAAGGGCGACATGCGCAGGCGCCGGTTCGGATCGAACATGAGGATGAAGTCGATGATCAGCTGCACCAGCGGTTGCAGTGCGCTGCCGACGCTGCGTACCACGGTGGTGCTCCAGTCGAGCAGGGTGGAGCCGGTGAGCAGGCGCCCGTCCGGCGGCGCCGACACCGGTTCGACGAAAAAGCTGCGGCGCTTGTCGGCCAGGATCCACGGTGCCCGCGTGCCGGTCAGCACGAACTGGCGCCGGTCGTTGCCGTGCGTGGACGCCACCGACTGGCCCATCAGAATGGCCAGCAGGCGCATCGACTGCAGAAAATTGAGGTCGAAGTTGTTGATGTGGTGCGGGTAGGTGATGCGCTTCCAGGACGGCGTCTCGCCCAGGATCAGGGTGCCGGCGCCGTAGGTGCTGCCGCCCACCGCGACCAGCGACGAGTTGGTCTCCATCTCGACGTCGCGCGCGGCCTGCAAGTGCATGTTGACGAAGGTCACGTTGGCGACCGTGACGCTGCCTCTGGTCGGCTCCGGATAGCCGCGGCAGCCCAGAAACTCGTAGTACTCGCCGCGGCCCGAGTAGTAGCGCGCGTCGGGATCATGGAAGTAGAAGTTGCCGCCATCGAGTTTGCGCAGATCGAGCGGGGTCCAGGCGAGCCGTGCCTGCAGCGGCAGGACCCAGGTCGAGACCACGGTGGCGGTCGGCAGGAACTGGGCTGCCACTTTCTTGGGCGACCATTTGCCGTTGCGCAGTTCGGACAGCGCCACGCCGGTCGACAGGCCAGGATTCTTCACTTCCGCGGCGCCGCCGCCGCCCGCGCCGGGAATGGTGATCGTGTCCCCGGTTGCCGGCTTCTGTTCGCGAAATTCGGGCCACGCCAAAAAGATGCGGCGGTCGTACATGAAGGGCACCACCGGCGCACTTTTCAAGTCCAGGTCAATTTTGGACCAGGCGCTCCAGCGCTCGGCCGGATGCTCGAAGCGGCGGTAGAACCAGGCATGCGGCTCTTGCCCCGCCGTGCGCCCGACCACGTGCACGGCGCCGCGTCCGCTGCCGCCGCCGTCTTCCCAGTGGACACCGGTGACGTCCAGGTTGGCCACCTGGTCGAGCTTATCGATATAGTTGAGGAAGGCTTCGCGCGCGCTGTCTTCGGTCAGTTCGGTCTGCAGCAACTCGTCCTGCAATTCCTTGAAGGCGTAGGATTTGTCGCGCCGTAGTTCCGGCTCGACCCAGTTTTCCGGGAACAGGAAGACCTTGCGGTTCGCTTCCCACAGCCGGTACGCCTTCATCCAGTCCCACTGGTCCCAGCGCGCGTCGCTGGCCATGGTGGGCGATACTTCCGGCTCGAAGCCGAGACGGCAGCGCTCGACGAAGGTCTGGACCGCGATGGTCGCCTGGACGATGCGCGATGTCATCTGGCAGGCGCCCATCTTGGGGTCGATCAGCAGGTAGGCGAAAACGTCGGTCGGCCGGCGCCAGCTTCCCGTGGGCGAGGGCGGCAAGGTGCCGCCGCCCGGCTGCACGTGGGCCAGCAGGTAGTCGTGCAAGGCGTCGCGCCGCAGCGTGCGCAAGCGATCCTGGACCTGGCGCAGCGCGACGGCGAACTGTTCGCCCAGGCGTGCGCGCATGGCCATGCGCGCCAGCGCCGCTTCATCCTTGCCGGGCGCGGCGCGGCCCAGACGCAGCGCGTCGGCCGCACCGAGGCCGGTCTTGAGCACCTGGCCCAGGGCGCGCTGCAGGCGCAGCCAGCCCGACGCGGCGAAAAAGTCGGCAGGATAGGCTAGCCCGAGTCCGGCGCCGGGCTGGGCCAGCGGCGCGACGTCCGCCGTGTTCCATCCGAGCGCGCTGTTGGCCGCGCCGTACAGGTCGAGCGTGGCGCCCCCGCCGCCCGGGCTGACCGTGCCCGGTGCTGCCAGGATGCGCGCCATCAGGTCGAGCAGGCGCAGCGGCTTGCGCGCACTCTTGCGGTCGAGCAGCAGGATTTCCCCGAGTCCGGCCAGGCGGGCCAGCGGCGGCGCGACCGGCGCGGCACCCGTGTACGCAAGCGGCAGCGCCTGGAACGCCAGCAGGTCGCTGCCGGAGGTGGCCAGCGTGATGGCCAGGTCGAGCTCGCGCGCGCCCATCAGGAACAGGGTGGCGATGCGGGCGCTGCGGTGCAGCAGGTCGACGCCCTGGAATTGCGCCAGCAGGGCGGCGGGCGTGAGCGGTCCGGCCAGATCGACGAAGGCGGCCCGGTCGCCAAGTACCGCCATCAAGCTGCGCGCACCCAGGTTGATGCGCTCAAGCAGGACCAGCATGGCGTCGCGTTCCAGGCCGGTGATGGCCTGCAGCGCCGCCGTGATGGTTTCCTCCGAGGCGGCGCGGCGCGCGCGCGGCAGCAACACCGCCAGCAGCGCCTGCAGGTTGGCGCGTACCTTGACGTCGGCGGCCGCCTCGTCGTCGCCGGCGGCGGCGAACTGCCACGTGGCGAAATCGGCCAGCCGTTCGGCCGCTGCCACGGGCGTTGCGCGCGGCTGGGCATACAGCGCGGCCAGCGCCGCCGCCCAGGCCGGGTCCGGCGAGAGGGCCAGCAGCGCGTCGCGCTCGGCCGCGCTCATGACGCCGTCGAACTGGAACACGTGGCGCCGCGCCACATAGCGGGCGCGCCGCTTGAACTCTGGCGGCAAGGCCAGTCCGGCGGGCAGGGCGGCCAGCGCCGCTTCGTAGCGGGTCGAGACGGTGGCCAGCGGCAAGCGCCATTGCGCTTCCAGCGTGTCCAGCGCCGCCAGCCAGAGCGGGTCGGCCGCCACCGGCCCGGCCCCGGCCACGCCGGAGAGCAGGGTTTTGGCCGCTGGCGACAGGATGCCGGTGTAGTTGAGCACCATGCGAGCGCCATCGTTGACCACCGTCAGCGGCAGGGCCAGCACGGCGCTTGACGGCGTGTAGGCGCCCGCCGGCGCCGGCGCGATCTCGGCGCGCGCCACCAGGCGGTGCTCGACGATGGCGCCGATCAGCGCGGCGCGCTCGGGATCGGGGTCGAGCAGCGCCAGTCCTTCACGCAGGCGCGCGAGCAGGGTGGCGCGGCCAGCGTCGGCCGATGGCGCCGCCGTGTCGGCATCGACCGTTCGCAGTTGCTCGCGCAGCGCGCCCAGCGCTTCGCCGATGGCGTCGGCCGCCAGCGCACCGTCGGCATCGAGGCGCGCTTCCAGCAGGTGCGCCAGGGTGGGGCCGTCCAGTCCCAGCGCGCGGGTGCGCGCGACCAGCTCGAGCACGGCCAGCAGGGCGGCCGGCGAGGCGAATGGATCGCTTGCGGCCAGGCGCGCGAACACGGTCCATTCGGCCACCCCGAGGCCAAGGGCGCGCGCCACTCGCGCATGGCGAAACAGCAGCGACAGATTGTCGAGCGACAGCGCCGCGCCGGCCAGCGGCAGCAGCGCTTGCAGGTCGGCGTCGCCCAGCTGCAGGGCCGCGCCGAGCGCCGCCCGGTGATCGGCCAGCAGGGCGGTGGGCGCCGGCGCGCTGACCGCGTCCAGCGCAAAGGCCGGATCGAGCGGGCGCTGCACCAGCGGGTCGAGGAACAGGCGCGCATACAGCGACGGCAGCGGCATCTGGTGCGGCTGCTCGAAGCGGTCCTGCGCCGGAATCGGTCCGAACAGGGCCGCCGCTTCCTCGGGCGGAATGTCGCCGAGGGCGCTGCGCACTTCCATCACCTGCGCGATCGCCACCAGGTCTTGCGGCACGCCGAGCGCGCCGCCGGCGCCGAAGCGGCGCACCAGCAGGTCGGCGTCGGCGGCCGGCAGGGCCAGCGCGCGCGTCAGGCGCAGGAAACGGTGCAGCCGGTCCAGCACGGCCGCATCGAGCCCGGTCAGGCGCTTTTGCGCCAGGTCGCAGCTATCGTCCAGGTGCGCGATGGCGAGCGCGCCGCCACTGTTCGCGTAAGGCAGCGCCAGCAGGCGCAGCAGGTCGGCATAGGACAGGCCGGTCAGGTCGAGAAAAGCCGGCACGTGCTCCATGCGCGCCACCGCCTGCGCCACGTTGGCCGCGCCCCATTGGGCCGACGGATCGGCCGCCGGCGTCACCAGGATGCTGGCCAGCGCCGGCGAGATGCCCAGGCGCGCGGCGGCGATGTCGAATTCGGCGGGATTGTTGGGCAGCGCGGGGCCGCGCAGGGTGCGCATCAGGCGATGCCGTTCGATGCCCAGCTTGGACAGCGCCTGCGCGGTTTCGGCCCCTTCCAGGTCGAGCGGCAGGGTCCATGGGTAGCTGATGCCGGCCAGCGCCGTCTGCGCGCTGGCGTTGGCGTATTCGGGCATCAGTTCGCGCTCGCGCGCGCTGCCGTGGGTATTGCGCAGCACCAGCACCGCCAGCGGTCCGGCGCCATCGGGCACGCGGAAATGGCGCTGGCCGTCGCGCACGATCCAGCTGGCGCCAACCTGGCGCACGCGCGCCGCCGCGCTCAGGGCGACCGGTTCGGCGAAGCCGGCAAAGGCGGCCACCACGGCGGCATCCGGCGCGTGGTCGGCGCTGTCGGTGGGCAGGGTCGGACGCAGGGCCGCGCCCAGGGTGCCGACGCGGTCGGGGGCGACCAGCTCTTCCATCGCCTCGATCGCCAGGTCGACATACGGCAGGGGCGTGTGGGCGTTGGCGCAATCGAGGTCGATCCAGGCCAGGTCCGGACGGCGCGCCAGCAGCACGTCCTTGGCGTTGCGGCCGGTGCCGAGCTGGCGGTTGAAGAGGAACAGCAGCAGGTCGGCCAGGTAGGCCGCCGGACTGAGTACCGAGCGGCAGTCCTCGCAGGCGCAATCGTTACCGAGCGCGAACAGGGGCGCCAGTTCAGGGAAACTGGCGTCCTCCTCCAGCGCGCCCATGACCATCGACGCGCCCACCTGCACCTCGGCCGCGAGGCCAACCGCCACCTGCAGGCTGGCGGCGGCGGTGGTCGCCGCCCGCGCGTAGGCCAGGCGGGCCGCGCGCGCGCTCATGCCGGCTTCCTCGCGCAGCATGGCGACGATGGCATCCTCGCCGCGCCGGTAGACCGCCTGCGCCGAGTGCAAGCCATGGCGCGCCATGACCGCCACGGCCGGGTAGTCCGGGCTGACCTTGTACAGCCGCTGCAGCGGCTTGAGCACGGCGGCCGCCTGCCGTCCTTTGCCCTCGCCGCGCTTGGCGAAGTAGCGCTCCAGCGAGAGGTCGGCGAATTCTACGTCGGGCTGTTCGCGCAGCAGCGCCTCCAGCTGCGCCGTGGCGCGGCCCGCTTTCGGGTCGCGCGCGGCCGCGCCGGCGAAGGCCTGGGTCGGGTACAACTGGGCGAAGCGCGCCTCCAGCAGCGCGCCATAGCGGGCCAGGTCGCCGCCGGCGGCGGCGATGAAGGCAGGCGGCGTGCGGTCCGGATTGTGCTTGAGCAGCAGTTCGTGCCAGGCGCCGGCGTCGAGGCGGGCCAGCATGCGCACGTCGTCGGCCGAGCGCAATTGCTCCGCCAGTTGCAGCGTCAGGTCGGTGTCGCCCAGGCTGGCTGTCCCCAGCGCTACCACGCCTTCCACCCGCCGCACCAGCTCCGGCGCGACCTCGGGATCGGCCTGCAGGCGGCGCAGGAATTCGGCGCTGTCGGTGGCGTTGTCGAGGTGCTGGCGCACGGCGCCGGCCTGTTCGCCCAGCACCCGGTTCAGGGCCGCCAGCGGGATGCCCAGGCGCTGCCTGGCCTGCTCGTCGCGGCTGGAAAAGTCGGCGAAGGCATCGGCGAAGCGCGCGATTTCGTCCTTTGACGCCGCGATGATGGCGCGTTCGGCGGCGTTGTCCAGGGCCCCGGCGACCTGGCGCCGCGAGACTTCGCCGAAGCGCTCGCGCAAGGCTTTGGCGCGCGCATCGAGTTCGGCGGGTGCGGCGTGTTCGCCCGTGGCGGGCTCGCTCCACAGGCCGCCCAGCACCAGCGCGAACAGCATGTGGTGCTCGAATTTGGTATCGCGCGCCAGCCGCGCGGCCACCGCCAGCGCGGCGATTTCGGACGGCGCGAAGCCGGTTTCGCCGGCCAGGAAGCTGACGTCGCGAAAGCGGGCGTTTTCGTCGATTTCCTCGATCCGTACTTCCTGCTGTTCGGCCAGCGGCGCCAGCGCCGCCATCAGGCGCCGGAACAGCGAGGGGCCGCGCGTAGCGAGGCGCACATCATGGACCAGGTGCGCCGGGGCGTTGAACAGGATGGCGCTTTCGTACAGCGGCGTCTCGGCCTTCGGTTCGCCCACCTGCACCACGATGTCGGCGTAGCCTTTCTCGGCGCGGGCGAAGGCGGCGCCGTCGTAGGGAATCAGGTAGTTGCCTTCATGGTCGGTATGCACGCTGCCCAGCATCTGGCGCACCCGCAAATCCTGGTCGTAGACGCGCACTTCGATGGCGGCCACCGGCACCCCGTCCGAGCCGCGTACGGTGCCTTCGACGTACAGCAGGTCGGCGGCCTTGCCGTCGGTGTTGAGCGCCAAGCCGGCCGCCTCCAGGCGGCGGTTGATCTCGCCGGCCGCCGCCGCGCCCAGCACCATGCGGGTATCGATGCGCAGCTTCGCCCCGCGCTCGACCGCGCGAATCGCCGCGACCGTGCTGGGACCGGCCACGCCGGCGCTCATTTCGGCGTCGGCGATCGGAAAGCGCAGCGCGCGCAAGGCCTGCTGCAGGCGCGCGACCTGGCCGGCATCGGCTACGCCGATACTGGTGACGTAAGCGATGGACTCGTTCATGGTGACTCCGCGTTGATGGGGGAAAGGTCTTGCTCGTGATAGGTCTTCTTGAGGCGCTTGCCGTCCTGGCTCACGTAGTACATCGGCGCCGCCTCCTTGAAATGCCAGCCGACCCGCGCCACGATGCCGCGCTGCGGCACGCCGGATTTGATGAACCGGACCGTGTCGCCCACCCAGTAGCGTGGCGCCGGCAGCGGCCGCAACAGGTCGGCGCGTACGCGGAAGCTGGCCTGGCCGGCATCGAGCAGCACCCAGCCGGCGGCGTCGGCCCCCACCCCGAATACGGTGGCCGGTGGTCCCATCGCGGCGAAGGCGGCCAGGTCGTCCGGATGGACCAGGTCCGCTCCGTCTTCCGGAAACCAGTTATACAGCGCGAAGCGCGAAGGGCGTGGCGGCATCGTGCATCCTCAGTAAAGGTTCAGGAATCCCTGGAAAGCGCGGTGGAAGGCGTTGTCCGGCAGGCGCCCGAAGGCTGCCGCGGCTGCCTGCAACGATTCGGCCGATGGCCGGAAGTGGCCCGAGTCGTTGTCGACCGAAAAAATGCGCCCGCCCCGGATATCGACCATGCCGGCTGCCTGCACCTGCGGCTCGGCCCCGCCCACCAGCGTCGGGTGCGGCATGCGCTGGCGCACCCCGTCGACCAGCCCGCCGCGGGTGCCCATGATGATTTGGCCATCCTCGTTGACCACGTACATGAACCGTCCCGACATGCGGCTATTTTCGATCAGCCCGGTCGGGCTGAGTCTTTCCTCAAGCAAGCGCGCGGTGGGGTTGACCCGATACACACCATCGCTCAGCACACCGGCCGCTTCGTCGCCCGGCATCATCGCCAGCTGGCTGTTGTAGTTTGGCGTGGGCTGGGCGTTGAAGGTTTCCGCGATGCTGCCGGTGCGCACCACGCGCTCGCTGGCGATGCGCCCGATGCTGCCCTGGCGGTACAGCCCGCGCGACACTTGCAGGCCGCGCTGGGCCGAGGCCTGTTCGAGCGCCGCCACGCGCCGTCCCACCGCTTCCACGCCGCGCCGCACGGTCTGGCCGGCGGCGGTGGAGCCGGCCCGCGCGGCCGTGCGCGCAATGGCGCCGGCGGCGCCGCGTGCGCCGGACGCCACCGCCGACCTGATCGCGGCCGGCACCACGGCGCGTGTGGCCGCCGCAGTGGCGCGCCCCGCCACACCGATCGCGGCGGCGCCGGCGGCAGTGCCGGCAAAGGCGGCGGCGCCACCGATGGCGCCACCGATGGCGGCGCCGGTCACGGCGCCGGAACCGGCTTCGCTCAGGATCGCGCGCCCGGAAAACTCGGCCGTGCCCAGGCCCAGGGCGCGGCTGTTGACGGTCTGGCGCGTGGCTTCGCCGGCCGCGCCCGAGACAAAGCCGGCCGCCGCGCCCGAGGCGATGCCCACCCCGACCCCGGTGGCCACGGTGGCGGCGGTGCCGGTCAGGCCGATGCTGGCCACCGCGCCGGCCACGATCGGCGCCGCCGCGCCCGCCGTGGCGACGGTGACGACGGCGCCCACCACAACCACCGCCGCCACGATGGCCACCGTGCGCCAGCTCGGCATTTCCCACAGGCCGGTCGAGTCGTTTGAGCCGATCGGGCGGTTGCCGGCGTAGACGTACAGGTTATTGCCATCGCTCGCGCCGAGCGGGTCGGGCGAGGTCCAGCGGCACAGCCAGGGCGCCATGTAGCGCGCGCCATGGTAGTAAAAACCGGTTTCGGCATCGCGCTCCTTGCCGGTGTAGCGGTAGCGCTTGGGCACCTCGCGCCGCAGCGTGGACACCGATTGCAGCGCGCTTGAGCCAAACGGATGGAATTCTTCGTACGAGATGACGGCGCCGGCGTCGTCCAGTTCCAGCAGGGCGGTGCCGAGCGCGTTGCCGAACTGGTAGCAGACCAGCTGCGCGAGACCGCCGTCGCTGCCGGCGGTGCGCCGCTCGATCATGGCGATGCGCGCCTGGCCGTCGAGCACGTGCAGCGTTTCGCGCGCCACGCGCAGGCTGCCGTCGGCGCGCCCGTGCTCGACCCTTTCCCAGCGGCCCACGTAGACGCGGTCTTCGGTGGTGCCGTTGGCGCGCACCACATACTTGCGCACGCGGTTGCCTTCGCTGTCGTAATTGTGCCAGACATGGTCGCCGGCGCTGGTGACCACGTGCACCAGCCGGTTGTCCTCGTCCCATGCCAGGCTGGCCAGGTGGGGCATGGCGCTGGTGTTGCCGTGCAGGTCGTAGGCATAGTTCTCAGCCGGCGCCGCGCCCACGCTCGAGGCGAGCAGGCGGTTGTCGGTGCCGCCATGGGCGAAGCTGCGCGTCCACGCATGCGCCAGCGCGCCGCGCCCGGCGCTGTGGACGATCTGGTGCAGGTTGCCGGAGGCGTCGTAATCGAACCATTGCTGGTAGCGCTGCAGCGCATTGCCGTCGGCCTTGTGCGGCAGTCCCACGCGCCCGGCATCGCCCCAGTCGGGCGCCTCGCGCGCGGAGGCGTGTTCGCGTCCGCTGGCGCCGGCCAGCCGGTACACCGCGTCGTAGCTGAAGGTGCCGCCCGGCGCCACCGCGGCGTTGTTGAAGTACAGCGTGGACAGGGCGGCGTCGTCGATGGCGGTGACGTTGCCGACCGGGTCGTAGGTGTACGCCAGTTCCTGCAGCAGCGGGCCGCTGGCGCCGCGGCGCAGGCGGATGCGCGCCACGCGGTCGGTCTCGGCATCGTAGTCGTAGTCGGCCCGCACCCCGTTGCCGTAGCTGATGAAGCGGCGCTGCCCCTTGGCGTCGTAGTCGATGTCGGAGACGAAGCGGGTGGTCGCGCCGCCCACCGGCGTGACGTCGACCGTCTCGACCAGGTTGGTTTCGCTGTAGGCATACACTTCGACGCTGCCGTCCGGCGCGGTGAGGCTGGTCAGGCGGTTGAGGGCATCGTGGCGCGTGAGCGTCACATGGGCGGCAGCCGCGAGTGCCGGTGCGTGTCCGGCTTGCCAGTCGGGGATGGCGCGCGGGTCGGCCAGCACGCGGCGCGCCGTTTCCAGCACATTGCCGCGCAGGTCGTAGCGCGGCGTGGCGACGCTGCCGGCGCTGTCGTGCAGTTCGACCAGGCGGCCGTTGGCGTTGAGCGGCGCGTCGGCCGCGCCCCCGTAGCGGTGGTGCTCGCGCAGCACAGCGGGGCCGCCCGGCGTCCTGACCCAGAATTGCCACGGGCGCTGCATGGCGTCGTAGACGATCCACATCCGGTTGTCCTTGGCGTCGCCGGCCAGCGCCATCTTGCCCAGTGCGTCCGACAGGCGCCAGCGTGCGCCGCTGTCGGCGCTGACGGACGCGGCGCGCGTGCCGGACATGTCGTAGGCATGGCGCACGATCTCGACCCCGCGCGGGTCGCGCACGCGCCGCACATTGCCTTCGATGTCGGTCTCGCTGCGGGTGACCAGGAATTCGTCGACCGCCAGGCCGCTGGCGCGGTCGATGCGGCGGTTATGGTCGATCCGCGCCAACAGGTGGCCCAGGGCGTCGCTGTGCTCGACGGTCGGGGTGGCCGCGTGCAGGTCGGTCTGCAGGGCGGCATCGCGCGCCGCCGGGCCGCGCGCGCCGCCGATGCGCGCGCTGCGCCACGCCGAGGAAGGCGCCAGGTCGTTGCGGTCGTGCCGGGTGCGCGACCAGGCCGCGATGCGGGTTTCCTCGCGGCTGCCGTCGGGATGGTCGACGGCCACCAGCCGGCCCAGGCCATCGTGGTGGTTGCGGCGCGAGTGTCCCGCCGCGACCAGCGCGTCGGCGTCCTCATAGACATGGGTGAGCGCAAAGTACGGGCTGTATTCGAGCACCACGTTGCCCTTGTTGTTGGCCACCTTGCGTCCGCTGGCGACCCAGCGCGGGGCGCTGCCGCTGTCGACCGTCACGGCGACCGGTCCGTCCGGGGTGGCGCTCATGGTCAGCGCTTCGCCCGGTTCGGCCATCAGCTTGCGCAGCGCCACCCGTCCCATGCCGTCGGTGTAGTCGAAGGCGACCTGCAGCTGCCCCTGGACCCCCGCCGCACTTTCGTCGGCGGCGTGCATGGCGCGCCCGATCACGGCCGACCAGTTGGGCTGGCGCCGGTGGTCGCTGACGACCCGCGTGGTGGCGTTGCCCAGCAGGGCGCGCGCCTGGCCGGGCGGATCGGCGAAAAAGGCATCGATCTGGGCCTCGCTCAGGTCGGGGGCGAAGCCGGCCAGGGTATCGGCTTCGGCGCCCTTGCCCATCAGGGCGGAGCCGGACACCAGGCCGAGGCGGTCGTAGGCCACGCCAGAGAGGTTGTCGTTGATGTCGCGCACCTCGCGCGGCGCGACCACGTAAAAATCGATGTCCGTCACCGTGACGTGGTTGCCGGCGGCGTCGCGGATACGGTCGATCAGCAAATAATAGTCGCGGTATTCGCGCACTTCGGTGCGCTGGCCCATCGGGTCGATATACGCGTGCGGCCGGAAGAAGGCCGCTTGCGGGTCGGGCGGGTATTCGACCCGCCCCGAAGCGCTCCACCAGCGTCCCGCTTCTTCCAGGGGGAACAGGCCGGCGGCGGCCAGCGCCGCTTCGGCGCGGTAGCCCGCCGCGGCCAGGTCGGCCGCACCGACGTGGCTGCCGTACAGCAGGGCCGGCAGGGTGCTGTCGAAGGCGAGCCGGTAGCGCTCGTGCACGATGCCGCGCGCGGCCGCCACCCCCAGCGCCAGCGCGGTGTCGGGGTCGGCGTCGGCGGCGAACAAGGTGCGGTCCAGTTCGGTCAGGCGGCGGGCCGGGGTGGCCGGTTCGGGCGCGCCGTAGCTGCGCACGGCGGCGCCCAGGAAGGCCGCGTCGAGTTCGCCCGCGCTCCACGGCGCCACCGGTGCGCCGAGACCGGTCAGTTCGTAGGCGGCGCTCTCGAACAGGGCCCGGCTGCGCCACTGGCCCGGGGTGTCGATGTCGGCCGTGTAGCGGCGCGTTTGCACGGTGATGTGGCTGCGCCGCTGGGCCGCCGCCACCTCGGTGTCGAGGCCGGCCGGCGGCGCCGCGCGGCCGTACGCCACCTGGGCGCTGCGCAGCGGCAGGCCGCGGTCGTCGACGGCGAGGCTGAGCTGGGAGGTGATGCGCGGGTCGGCGGCGTCGCGTTCCATGTGGATCTCGGACGAACCGCTGTCGAGCGCCTGGTACACGCCGTAGCGTTGCCCGCCCTGCGCTTGCAGCAGGCCGATGCGGTAGGAATGGATGGTGATTTGATAGGGCAGTTCCTGCTGCGCCGTGCCGTCCAGCACGCATACCTCGGTGCGCAGCGGTTTCCCCTTGAGCACCCGGTGCGCCGCCAGGCGGTCGCGCGGCGCGTCGGGGGCGAGGTCTTCGTCGACACTGCCATCGAGGCCGGCGGCGGCGGCCGGCAGCGGCGCGAATTCGCCGGCCAGGCGCCGGTACAGGTCCCAGCCGGGAAAGGCGCCGGTATGGAACCACTGGCGCTGGCGTGTGGGCGCTTCGTGCAGGTCGGGCGCCGGCGCATTGCCCGCTTCGGCGCCGGCCAGGCTGGCGTAGCTTTCGGTGTCGGTTTCCTCGACCATGGCGAAGCCGCGAAATTCGCGGTCGCGCTGGTCGTAGTAGCCGTGCCGGTAGCGGTAGGTGGTGACGAAGCGGCTGTTGGTGACGCTATCGCGGATCTCCACCCGGGCCACGCAGGCGACCGGGAACGGCAGCCGGGTCAGCCACGGCTGGCCGGCGCGTTCGTCGTCGAGCAGGTACTGGGCCGAGCTGCGGTAGCCGATGTTGACCGTCTTGCCGGCGCCATTGTCGACTGCCGCCAGCAGGTAGGGCTTGGCGCCGCGGTACAGGTCGATCCAGGCCAGCGGGGTGCCGGCGTCGGCCGCCAGGCTGCTGGAGCGCACCAGGCAGGGCGTGCCCTCGGCCAGCAAGTCCATGACGATCAGGCGGGTCGCCGGCGCCGCGCCGCGCAGGTTCGGGAAGCGCACCGGCTGTGCCCAGCCGTTGCCGCCCTGGTTGATCGCCACCAGCGGCCCGGCATCGGATTCGTAGACCAGGTCGGATGCGCCGGTGCCGCTCAGGTCGGCCAGCTGCACGCGGCGTGCGTCGAAACGCTCCGGGCTGTCGAGCAGGGGGGCGCCATCCATGTCGATGCGCGCGCCGAAGCGGCCGTGGCCGAGATTGGGCCAGTAGGCCACGCTGTCGTGGCGCACCCGCACCACGTCGGCCAGGCCGTCGCCGCTCATGTCGGCCACGTGAATGCCCTCGCTCTCGTCGCCGAAGGGCAGGCGTTCCGGGCCGGCCGGCAGCGGCGCGCTGCGCCAGCGCCCGTGGCCCTGGCGGCCCAGGCTGTCGAGGTAGCGCAATTCGTTGTGGGCGGCGACGACGATTTCGGGGCGCCCGTCGCCATCGAGGTCGATCAGCTTGCGGCGCGCCTGCGGCGCCAGCACCGCCGCCCGCATGAAATGCACCAGCGGCCGGACCTTGCCGTCGTCGCCGATCGGGAAGTAGCCGTTCAGGCCGGGCGACTCCACCACGATTTCCTTGGCGCCATCGGCATCGAGGTCGCGCACCTGCAGCACGGCGCTGTCGATGCCGCTCAGCGATGGCCTGGACCAGACCTGCCGCGCCGGGCCGAAGCGCCCCTGGCCCAGGTTGCGCGCATACAGCCATGCATTCTCGACTTCGGACAGCAGGCCCGGTACGCCGTCGCCGTACAGGTCGAGTGCGTGGACTTCGCCCATCAGGCCCTCCGGGGCGTTGGGCAGGTCGGCGCGGCTGGCGCGGCTGACGCTGCGCGCCGGTTCGGCGGGGTGATAGGCGAACGTGGTGGGCGCCAGCGCGGTGCGGGCGACGCCGCCGGCGCCATCCGGCCGGTAGCCCGCTTCGGCCAGCGCGAGCAGGGTGTCGCATTCGATTGGCGCGCCGGCGGGCAGGCTGAAGTCCGCATGGGCGTAGCTCAGTTCGAGTCCCTTGACCGGAATCCAGGGCGTGATGGCGGCGCCCGGATCGAGTTCCTCGAAACGGTTCAGGAACAGAATGCGTCGGCATAACCGATACGTGCGCAGCTCGAAACCGGCGCGCCGGTCCGACAGCGGGTCGCCGCGCGCCATCCAGTCGCGCAGCTCGGCGGACCCGCGCTCCTCGCCGTGCTCGCCATAGTCAAACACGGCCTGGAAAAAGTAGCCGGGATCGAGCGGGCGCGGCGGGTCCCAGGGCGGCGCCTCGCCGGTCGAATAGGGATGGCGGTTGTTGTGGAAGATGCGCTTGAGGTAGCGGTTGGCAAACGTCGTGGCACCCGCGTGGCGGTTGGCCTCGCAGGCGCGCCGCGGCACGTTGGCCAGGTCTTCGGCCTTGTAGACGTATTCGAGGCAGTTGCCCTGATCGTCAAAGCGCCACTCGGGCAGCCAGCGGAACACGCGTTGCGGCGCCTGCGGATCGGCAATGCGGGCCGCGCCGCTGCGTCCGAAAATGGTGGTGGTGCCGTCGCCCGGCGAGATGCGCCAGTAGCATGCGGGCTCGCCGGCCAGGCTGATGCGTTCGATGCGCCAGAAGGTGCCTTCGCTGCGTGGCCGGTAGCGCTGGATGCGGTAACCATCGATCTCGTCGATGTCGGGTTCGGGTTCGCCGCCAAGACCGCTGCGCATGGCCGGTACCAGGTCTTCCACGCCGCTGAGCTGGAAGTCGTCACCGTCGGCTGCATCGTCGTAGCCCGGCAGGCGTTTGCCGGTGGCGCGCGTCACGCTCGGCAGGTCGAGCGTCCAGCCGGCACCGAACACGCCGGCGCCGCTGCCGGAATCGTAGTTGAGCGAATGGCCGGGAACCAGTGCGCCGCGGCCGGCCTGGAAGGGAAGGGGGATGGAGAGGGCCGACGTGCCATTGGCCGCGTTGACGCGAAATTTTTCATCGATCGCGCGGATGGCCCCGCCCCCCTTGGGCAACTCGAGCTTGGGGATCTCGATCCTGTTGCGCCTGGCTCCAGCGCCCGCGTTCGATTCGTTGTCCGTGTTCAAGGCTGGCCTTTAAACGTGGGGAATGCGGGCTCGAGGTGTAGGGAATAGTCTAGTCCGTGTTTCTGTAATTTCCACGACAAATTGAACTAGCTGTGGGGTGATTGATACACAAATAACTGCGAGTAATGGTTGCTGCATTCCGAAAATGCCAGCGCGCCCTGCGTGGGTCTGGATGTCCGATCAGCGCTGGCAATAGCGCCAGAAAAACAGTGCGACTCGTTG
The DNA here is from genome assembly GCF_030846505.1 of Massilia pseudoviolaceinigra. Taxonomy (NCBI): domain Bacteria; kingdom Pseudomonadati; phylum Pseudomonadota; class Betaproteobacteria; order Burkholderiales; family Oxalobacteraceae; genus Massilia; species Massilia pseudoviolaceinigra. The sequence goes on from NZ_JAVCWL010000008.1 coordinate 158,831, forward strand.
ACGATGAGTTGTATTTTTCGGTATCGAATCAGCGGTCGCCGGAAGAGAATCGCGTTTTAACCACTCTTCCAGCGCGTATGCATGCTAAACATTTGAGTCGACTGCCTGTGCCGGGCGGAACATCGTTTGCCGATATCTGAGGTTCATGAGGGCGCGATGGCGGCTTTGTTTGAGCGAACTTTTCGCAGGAAAGCGAGTCTTGAATGTATTGATATTTCAAATGGCGACGGCAGGTCGGTACCGTTGGCAATCATGCTCTTGTCGGAGGGCTATCCAGCGCTCGATTGTAGCGGTCAGCGCAGCGTTTTCCTTTGGTACCTCGCCGCAGCGCCATCGAATGCTTTGCAGGCAATGAGCTTCACGCATCAGGGTCGATCTCCTGCTGGCGCGGTCTTTGTCCGCCAGCCTGGATTACCTACGTTAAGGAGCAGGGTCATGGATCGGGAACTTAAGACCAGTCCGTTAGCGGATTCGGATGACATGTCCGTCGAGGTTGGCTCAGCAATCTTCGGGGCCGCAGGTTTGTACACGTCGAAGATCAATACTGCATTGCAAGAAGAAATGATGCGATGGTTTTTCGAGTGGTACTCGCCACATGCCTGGAAAAAAAATTGGGCACCTGGGCGCGACTGTTTGCTACATCGACGCATGGCCCGGGTTACCGCTCGGCTTGATCGCGCCGCTGATGCCAGCCGTTGCACGCGGCCCCGACGGCAGTTCGGTACGCGCTGCGTCGGCGGGGCCCGGCCCTGTTTCAGGATTGGCGCCAGGCGAGGGCAACCATGCCCAGGACGGTGGCGCGACATTGCCGGAGGATTTAACCGAGGACGCAGACGGCCCCTGGCCCGACATGATTGAGCAGGTGAGCGAAGATCCACTTGCCCATATGCCCGCCGGGGACTTCAACGTTGCGCTGCATGAGCTGGAAGCCGCCGTGTACTCAGGCGAATTCACGCGCGACAATCCCTATGAACCGCCGCCCGGATACAAGCCAGCTTTCCGCCCGTGGCCAAAAGACAAGAGGACGGAGCCGTACGAGCTGTAAGCGCGCGCCGCTGCCGCCGAGGCCGGAGCTGTTCGTCAGGCTCGCACATAGCGCCGCAGCTCACGGCGACCGGGGAGGCACGATGACGCGATCAGTTTGCCCGCTCCAGGCGCCAGCGTTGCGGCGCCAGCCCATTCCCGCTCCACTGCTGGATCACGGCGCCGTCGAGCAGGCTGCCGTCGCGGTTGTCGAGCATCAGCCCACTGTTGCGGTTGCGCACGCCGACATGCTGGGTCGTGCCCGGCACCAGCTGCCACTGCTGGTTATAGGTCGCGCCGTAGGGCTGGGTCTTGACCGCCACCCCGGGCGCGGTGCTGTGGCCCGCCACGTCGACCACATTGCCGTTGTAGTTCGAGGTGAGCTTGAACCAGGCGCCGTCGACCGGGTCTAGCGACCACAATTGGTCGGAATTGTTGAGGTTCGTGAATTGCCAGATGGCGGCGCCGTTGGCCGCGGCGGCGCGGTCGATGCTCATCACCTTGCCGCTGGCCTCGTTGCGCACGCGGTACCAGATCGTGCCGCTTCCTTCGCCCGATGGGCGCGTCACGGGCGTGCCGGCAGCGAGCGGGGCGCCGATCACGGGAACGTCGCCATTCCAGCCCACCTTCTGGATGCGCGTGGTGCGCGAATCGCCGCAGCCCTGGCCGGTGGCGGGATTGGCATGGTAGACGATCCAGTCTTCGGTGCCGTCCGGGGACTTGGTAAAGCCGTTGTGGCCGGGACCAAAGGCGCCGTTGCCTTTTTGCAGGATCGGCGTGGCCGCCTTGCTCCAGTTGGACGGCATGGTCAGGTCCGCGCCCAGATTGGCGGTGAGCAGGCCGAGCTTGTAATCGTCGGTCCAGCAACCGCTGGCCGAGATACTCAGGTGCACCTTGTTGCCGTGCACGATGAATGCCGGCGCCTCGTTGACTGCCGCGCCGGACTTTTCCCAGGCGAGGGTCGGGGTGGAAATGACCGCGCCCATGCCGATGAGCGTGGTCGGACTGCTCATGCGCGCGATCTTGATGCGCTGCGGCTGCCCTCCGGAGATGTCCGACCAGGCCATGTAAAGCTGGCCGTTGATGTTGGCCACGGTCTGGTCGATCGCCCAGCTGTCCTCGCTGTCGGCCACCTTGACCGGTGCGCTCCAGGTGCCTGTGGTCGGATCGGCGCTGGGGTTGCGGATGGCAAACACGCGGTGCTGGTTGTCGGTGCCGGCGCCCGAAAAATAGATGTACCAGGCGCCGTTGATATGGTTGATCTCGGGCGCCCAGATTTCCTTGCTGGTGCAGTTATTGCCGCTGCAGGCCGCTGTCTTGACGAACACCGTGACCGGCGTGCGCGCGCCGATGCCCGACAGCGAGGGCGACTTGCGCAACTCCAGCTTGTCCCAGCCGGGCGCGGTCGAGACGAAGTAGTAGTTGCCATCGCTGTGGCGCATGACGTGGGGATCGGCCGAGGAGGCCGTGCTTGGCCCGACCGGGTTGATGAAGGTGGTCGAGGCGGCGCTGGCGAGGGCGGGCAAGAGCAGGGCGGCGACGCAGGCGGCGAGCCGTCCCGCCGGGATCACGGGTTGTTTTGACATTGGCAGTCTCCATTGGTGAACCGCCGCCTGTGGGCGGACGGTACGGCCATGGTGTGCCACGGCTCGCCAGCAGAGTATGGTCGCCGCGTCAAGGGCCGTCTAATCCCAAAGCGGACATCACGGACGATAAAAAAGTGATCGCAGATGGCGCGCTCGGCACGCGGCCGCGTTTGGCGGCGGCAGCGCTGAGCAGGTTCAAGAGCGCCGCCATGCGGGAACAGCCTGCGGCATGCGACTGCGTGCTGCTTGATCGGCCCATTGCCAGACACGCCACGGCGCCGCCGTCAACACTGTCGGCCCGGCCGGACGGTGAACTTGGGAACGCTTCATCGCCAATCAGCGCGACCAGTTTCCATTGGGCGTTGTTTGCCAACGTGTCCAGATGGCGTTGTCGGTGCCGCGCATGAAGGCGTTGAGGCGTCCATCCAGATAGAGCGCCGCTCCAGGACCGCTTGTGCCAACACCACCGAGCGACTCCCAGGCGTGCCAGTTCCCGTTGATATGGTCCTGCCAGGTATGCCAGAGCGCGTTGTCGGTGGACCGCGCGAAGACGGTCAGTCCACCGCCCGCATTCAATGTGGCGGCCGGCCCGCTTGTCAGTACGCCACCAATCGACTCCCAATCGGACCAGTTGCCATTGGGGCTGGTTTGCCATCGCGTCCAGATGGCGTTGTCGGTACCGCGAATGAACGCGTTCAGGCGTCCATCTTGATAGAGTGCGGCGCCCGGGCCGCTGGTACAGCTGCCTCCGAGCGACTCCCATGCGTGCCAATCCCCATTCATATGGTCCTGCCAGGTATGCCAGAGCGCGTTGTCGGTACCGAGTGCGAAGACCACTAGCCCCCCAGGTGCATTCAATGTGGCAGCCGGCCCGCTGGCGAGCACGCCACCGATCGACTCCCAATTCGACCAATTGCCGTTGGGGCTGGTTTGCCAGCGCGTCCAGATGGCGTTGTCGGCACCGCGTACAAATGCGTTGAGGCGGCCGTCCCGGTAAAGCGCGGCTCCTGGTCCGCTGGTACAAATTCCACCGAGTGACTCCCAACCGTGCCAGTTCCCATTGATATGGTCCTGCCAGGTATGCCAGAGCGCATCGTCCGATCCCCGTGCGAAGACGACCACCCCACCCGGCGCATTTAATGTCGCAGCAGGATCACTGGTCAGTCCACCGCCGATCGATTGCCATACGGGCCAGGTGATCCAATCCTCATAAATATCATCAATAAAGGCATGCCAAAGCCAGAAAATTGCCGCACAAGGAGAAAGGTCCAGTTGCGCCATGGCGCCACCCACGGTCCCGTGAACGGTGCCATGCCAATGTTGGAGCGGCATATCCGCCGCCAACGCAGCGACGCTGGGAAACGGGGACATATTCAGCAGGTGGGCGGGCATGGGCAGATTGGGCGTGGCGTTCAAAATGGTTGGCCCAACGCCTGCGTTAATCACGGCCGGCAGCATCTTGACCAAGGTAAACGAATCTGGAATGCGGGTGGCGGGGTCCCATTTCGGAAGCGGGACGAACTGAGGCAATCCTTGAGAAACGAGCCAGGACTCAAGTTTTCCGATGAATTGGCGATGTCCGTCGAAGAACGCTGCACTGCCGAGGTGATGCCATTGGTGCCCATTGCTGTGTTCGAGCCGTACCGCATCATCGATATAGGCGAGAATTTTCGAACTCAAGAGTTGTATATCTGCCGGTGAAAAACTTCCATCATTGATATGACGACGTTTTGCCATCTTGTTCTCCAAGAATTGTTTGCTGCAGGCCCTGTGCGCTCGAGAGCGCGCGGGATGCCGTCTTGCCGTGAGCGCCAGCATTGGCGTCATGCATTACGGTACCAGCGATTTGAAGCTGGCTTGACAGGGAAGGGGAATCGGCAGTCCTGCCGTTGCCCGCGTTGATGCGGAATTTTTTTCGATCGCGCGGATCGCGGCGCCGCCTGTGGGCAACTCCAGCGTGGGAATCACGATCCTGTTGCGCCCTGTTCCGGCGCCCGCGTTCGATTCGTTGTCCGCATTCACTGCAGGCCTTTCAACGTCTGTACCTCCGCGCTCGAGGTGTATGGAATAGTCTAGTTCATGGGTCTGCAATTCCCACTGTAAGATGAACTAGCTTGTGGGGCCGCTGATAGGCAAACTCGCTGTGGATGGCGATATCCGGGACATTGTTTACCCGCATAGGGGGTAGTCGGTCTGCACTGCGGCGTGGGCAATGCTTATCGCGTTTCCGGTGGCCTTTTATGCACGGCGACCGGATTGTGTCGTGGTCTTCGACGGATGGGCGCGGCAGGCGATGCAATCCTCGGCGCCGCCGGTAGTTGGCAGCGCCGTTGGGAGGAAGCATCGTGGCTTTTTTTCAGGATTGCCGTGCCCTTCGTGCTTCAGTTGGACGGCATGAAATAGGTGTACCAGGCGCGGTTGAGATGGTTGATCTCGGGCGCCCGGAGATCCATGTGGCGCAGCGCGAAAAAGTGATCGCAGCCGTCAAATTCAGAACTGCTCGTCAGGGCGCAGATAGCGCCATTGCCCGACCGGCAGGTCGCCCAGCTTGACCTTGCCGATACGCACGCGCTTCAGGCCAAGCACTTTCAAACCCACCATGTCGCACATGCGGCGGATCTGGCGTTTCTTGCCCTCCTTCAGCGTGAAGCTGAGCTGGTCGTCGTTTTGCCAGCGCACCTTGGCCGCCAGCAGCGGCTTGCCGTCCATCCACAGACCAAAGCACAGCTTTTTCAAATCCGATTCCGGCAGCTTGCCTTCCTTGGTGTACTGCACGCGCACCAGGTATTCCTTTTCGATGGCGGTATCCTGCCCGATCAGGGTCTTGGCCACGCGGCCATCCTGGGTGAGGATCAGCAGGCCGACCGAATCGATGTCGAGCCGTCCGGCCGGCACCAGCGAGCGCAACTGGGTCGGGTGGAAGGTTTCCGGCGACGGGTCGTCGGCCCAGCGGTTCTCGGCCTTGATGAGGGCCACGGCCGGCGTGTAGCCATCCTCGGCCTGGCCGCTGACGTAGCCCATCGGCTTGTTGATCAGCACGGTAACGCGCTTGGATTGCTCGGCCGCGGCCTGGCGCTCGACGGTGATTTTCTGGTGCGGCAGCACTTTGCTGCCCAGTTCGGAGATGACCTGGCCATCGACCCGCACCCAGCCGCGTGCGATCCATTCATCGGCTTCGCGGCGCGAAGAGAGCCCGAGTTCGGACATGCGTTTGGAGAGGCGTACTAATTCAGTCATGGCTTGCTTTGTAAAGGTTGCTAAGGGTTGCTGGAAAGGGGAGTTTTAAAACTTACACGCGCAGCGCGTCGAGCAGGTCGGTTTCGAGCTGGATCTGGTTGCGTGCGTTGTTGAGCACGGCGCTATCGACCAGGAACACGTCTTCCACCCGCTCGCCCAGGGTCATGATCTTGGCCGTGTGCAGGTTGATGCGGTAGCGCGTGAGTACATTGGCGATGGCGTAGAGCAGCCCGGTGCGGTCGTTGGCCGCGATCGAGAGCAGGTAATACTGGCCGCGCTCGTCGGGCCGCAAGTCGACCGTCGGCGTGAGCGGAAAGGTACGCGACAGGCGCGAGAGGCGTCCGCGCGTGGGCGCCGGCAAGGGCGCCTGCGAGGTCAGCAGTTCGCAAATCTCGTGCTCGATCAGGTTGATGATGTCGCGGTAGCTCTTGGCGAAGCTCTGCTCGGTCACCATGAAGGTATCGAGCGCGTAGCCGTGCCGTGTGGTGTGGATCTTGGCGTCGAGGATGCTGAAATTCTTGCGGTCGAAATAGCTGCAGATGCGCGCGAACAGATCGGGCTGGTCCTTGGCATACACCGCCACCTGCAAGCCTTCGCCAATCGGCGCCAGGCGGCATTTGACGACCGGCTTGACGCTGTCGAGCTTATCCCACAGCGAGCGCGTCTGCCAGGCGATGTCGGAAGCGTCGTGGCGCAGGAAGTAGGCGACGTCGAGCTGCTTCCACAAGTCGACGTGGGCGATGTCCGGCAGGCCGTACAGGCGCAGGGTGGCCATCGCTTCTTCCTGGCGGTTTTTCAGTTCGCGGTCGGCCGAATGCGGCTCGCCCCCGAGCACGCGCAGTGTCACGCGGTACAGGTCTTCGAGCAGCTTGGCCTTCCACGCGTTCCACACCTTGGGGCTGGTGCCGCGGATGTCGGCCACCGTGAGCAGGTACAGCGCGGTCAGGTGGCGCTCGTCCTTGACCACCTTGGCGAAGCTTTCGATCACGTCCGGGTCCGACAGGTCTTGCTTTTGCGCGACCTGCGACATGGTCAGGTGGTTTTCGACCAGGAACACCACCAGTTCGGTATCTTCCGAGCCGATGGCGTGCTCTTCGCAGAACTGGGCGGCGTCCACGGTGCCGAGCTTGGAATGGTCGCCGCCGCGGCCCTTGGCGATGTCGTGGAACAGCGCGGCCACGTACAGCAGCCAGGACTTGCGGAAATTGGCGATCAGCTGGCTGCAGAACGGGTATTCGTGCGCGTGCTCGGTCATCGTGAAGCGGCGCATATTGCGCACCACCATCAGGATATGCTGGTCGACCGTGTACACATGGAACAGGTCATGCTGCATCTGGCCCACGATGCGGCGAAAGTTCGGCAGGTAGCGCCCCAGGATGCTGGTATCGTTCATGCGCCGCAGCGCGTGCACCAGGCCCACCGGCGCCTGCAGGATGCGCAGGAAGAGGGCGCGGTTGACCGGATCTTCGCGGAATTTGGCGTCGATCTCGAAGCGCGCGTGCCACAGCGCGCGCATGGTGCGCGCCGTCATGCCCTTCAGGTGCGGGCGCTCGGTCATCAGCACGAACACTTCCAGCACCGTCGAGGGTTGCCGGGTGAAGGTATCGTCGTGCGCAATGTCGATCAGGCCGTTGACATCGTTGAAGCGCTCGTTGATCGCCTCGGCCTCGTTGGCCTCGGGGAACAGCTGCGCTTCGATATTTTGCAGCATGATGGTGTTGAGCTGGGTGACCGTCTTGGCCGCCCAGTAGTAGCGCTGCATCAGGTATTCGCTGGCGCGGCGCGCATTGATGCCTTCGCCGGTGGTTTTCAGTCCAAAGCTTTCCGCGATCGGGGTTTGGACGTCGAACACCAGGCGGTCTTCGCGCCGGTTGGCGTGCAGGTGCAGGCGCACGCGGATATCCTTGAAGGCGCGCTCCTTTTCCATCAGCTGGCGCGCTTCGGTCTGGGTGATCAGGCCGCGCGTGGCCAGCTGGCCCCAGGAGTTCGCCAGTCCGGCCGCCTTGGCCACCCACAGGATCACCTGCAGGTCGCGCAGGCCGCCCGGGCTTTCCTTGACGTTGGGCTCCAGACTGAAGGCGGTGTCTTCGTACTTGGCGTGGCGCAGGCGCATTTCGGCCGCCTTGGCGTGGAAAAACGCGCGCGGGTCGAGCGTGCCAAGGTAGCGTTCCTGCAATTGCTCGAACAGGACCGCAGCGCCGCACACCAGGCGCGCCTCTAACAGGCTCGTCTGCACCGTGATGTCGGCCTTCGACTCGCTCATGCACTCCTCGATGGTGCGGATGCTCGAGCCGATTTCCAGGCCCAGGTCCCACAGCATCTGCACCAGTTCTTCCAGCTTGGCCCGGGTGATGGCGTCGGCCGGTTCGGACAGTAGGATCAGCAGGTCGACATCGGAAAACGGAAACAGTTCGCCGCGCCCGTAGCCGCCCACGCCCACCAGCGCGGTAGAGGCGGGCAGGCCGACCGTTTGCCACGCTTCGGTGAGCACCTCGTCGACGCTGTGGCGCAGGCCGCGCAGCAGCTTTTCGGGCTTGCCGTCGGCGCGGAAGGCGGCGATCAGCACTACCCGCTCCGCCTTCAGCCTTTGCTTGAGGAGGTCGCGGGACTGCTTCTTGAGCGCGGCGGCGGGCATGGCGGCTCTGGCCTTAGGCCGTGACGGCGGCGCTGGCCTCGGTGATGAAGGCCGGCGGCGGCGGCGAGCCGGCCGAGACGGTCAGCACTTCGTAGCCGGTTTCGGTGACCAGGATCGTGTGTTCCCACTGGGCGGACGGTTTCTTGTCCTTGGTCTTGATGGTCCAGCCATCGCCCATTTCCTTGATCTCGCGCCGGCCGGCGTTGATCATCGGCTCGATGGTGAAGATCATGCCCGCTTCCAGGCGCTCCAAGGTGCCGGGACGGCCGTAGTGCAGCACCTGCGGCTCTTCGTGGAAGACCTTGCCGATGCCGTGGCCGCAGAATTCGCGCACCACGCTGTAGCCGTTCTTTTCGGCGTGCTGCTGGATCACGTGGCCGATGTCGCCCAGGTGCGCGCCCGGCTTGACCTGGGCAATGCCGAGCCACATGCATTCGTAGGTGACTTCGGAGAGGCGCTTGGCCAGGATCGACGGTTTGCCGACCAGGAACATGCGGCTGTTGTCGCCGTGGTAGCCATCCTTGATGACGGTGATGTCGAGGTTGACCATATCGCCATCCTTGAGCACCTTATCGCCCGGAATGCCGTGGCAGATCACGTCGTTGACGGAGGTGCAGATGGCTTTGGGGTAGGGCGTGTAGCCAGGCGGGCAATAGTTCAGCGGGGCGGGGATGGTGCCCTGTACGTTGACCATGTATTCGTGGCAAAGACGGTCCAGTTCGCCCGTGGTGACGCCGACCTTGACGAAGGGTGTGATGTAGTCGAGCACTTCGGAGCCGAGCCGGCCGGCGATGCGCATGCCTTCGATGTCGGCGGGGGATTTGATCGAGATGTTGGACATAGTTAGCAATCGGCAATAAAACAGTAAGAATCAGTAACAGGGGGATGATGGTGCGAAAACCCGTGCAAATATGGCGACCATTATAAGGGATAACTCCCTGTCGTTCCCGCGCCAAGGCGGCACTCGGCGGGAACCCAAGGCTGTACTGCAGTCGCTGGGCGGCCAACTTGGACTCCCGCCGAGTGCCGCCTTGGCGCGGGAGTGACGGGGACTTGAAATAATCCCCAAATGCGGTTAGAATCTCGGGTTGCTTGAATTCGCTTTCGGGCAATGTTGTCAAGTAATGCCACAAATCTTGTTAAAATCGCGAATCCGGTCGCAAAGGGTGCCTGTATGGTGACTGACCGGATTCCAGACCCAACCCTGGAGAATTACATGTCCGTAACAATGCGTGAAATGCTGGAAGCCGGTGTCCACTTCGGTCACCAAACCCGTTTTTGGAACCCAAAAATGGCGCCGTTCATTTTCGGCCACCGCAACAAGATTCATATCATCAACTTGGAAAAGACGATGGGTATGTATCAGGAAGCCATGAAAACCATCAAGCAAGTCGCGTCGAACCGCGGCACGATCCTGATGGTCGGCACCAAGCGCCAGGCGCGCGAAATCATCGCCGCCGAAGCTGCACGTGCTGGCGTCCCTTTCGTCGACCAGCGCTGGTTGGGCGGCATGCTGACCAACTTCAAGACCATCAAGACCTCGATCAAGCGCCTGAAAGACATGGAAGCGCAAGTGGAAGACGGTTCGGTTGAGAAGCTGTCGAAAAAAGAAGGCCTGATGTTCCAACGCGAAATGATCAAGCTGCAAAAAGCCATCGGCGGTATCAAGGACATGGGCGGCGTTCCTGACGCAATCTTCGTCGTCGACGTCGGCTACCACAAAGGTGCGATCACCGAAGCCGGCAAGCTGGGCATTCCTGTTATCGGCATCGTCGACACCAACCACTCGCCAGAAGGCGTGACCCACGTCATTCCGGGCAACGACGATTCGTCCAAAGCCATCATGCTGTACGCCCGTGGCGTTGCTGATGCGATCCTGGAAGGCCGTGCAAACGCCTCCAACGAAATCGTTGAACTGGTTAAATCGGCTGGCGACGAGTTCGTCGAAGTCTCCGAGCAGGCTTAATTGCCTCAGGCGCCCCTGAGGCGCCGCGGAAACCAAAAGGGGTAGCAGCAGCTCCCCCTTTTTTTTAAACAGAATATGTCACAAATTTAGGAGAAACACATGGCAGCGATTACAGCAGCGATGGTAGGCGAACTGCGCGCGAAAACCGACGCACCGATGATGCAATGCAAAAAAGCACTGACCGAAGCCGATGGCGACATGGCTCGTGCGGAAGAAATCCTGCGCGTCAAACTGGGCACCAAAGCGACCAGCAACGCTACCCGCATCACCGCTGAAGGCGTTGTAGCAACCTTCATCGCTGGCAATGTCGGCGCCCTGGTTGAAGTCAACAGCGAAACCGACTTCGTTGCCAAGAACGACGACTTCCTGGCCCTGGCGAACAACGCCGCGCGCCTGGTTGCGGAAAACAACCCTGCCGACGTCGCCGCCCTGCTGGCCCTGCCACTCGATGGCAAGACCCTGGACGAAGTGCGTATCGCCCTGATCGGCAAGATCGGCGAAAACATGACGATCCGCCGCTTCCAGCGTTTCGACACCACCGGCAAGCTGGCGTCGTACCTGCACGGCACCCGTATCGGTGTTGTGGTCGACTTCGAAGGCGCCGACGAGCAAGTTGGTAAAGACGTGGCCATGCACATCGCCGCCATGAAGCCAGTGTCGCTGTCGTCGGACCAGGTGCCTGCCGAACTGATCGAAAAAGAGCGCTCGGTTGCTGCTCTGAAAGCTCAGGAAGATGCGGACAAAGCCGTTGCCGAAGGCAAGCCGGTACAATCGGCTGAAATCCTGGCCAAGCGCCTGGAAGGCTCGATCCAGAAGTATCTGAAAGAAGTGTCGCTGCTGAATCAATCGTTCGTCAAGAACGACAAGCAATCGATCGAACAGATGCTGAAAGAAAAAAGCACCACCGTGAAAGCATTCACGATGTATGTCGTTGGTGAAGGCATCGAGAAAAAGCAAGACGATTTCGCTGCAGAGGTTGCGGCGCAAATGGCTGCGAACAAGCAGTAAGTGTGAAAGCGGGCCGGAAGGCCCGTTTTTTTAATCTGCGCACATGAAAGTGTGCGCACGGCAAGACCGAATACAAACCGTCATTTTTTGGAGCCCACCCCCATGTCGAAACCAGCCTACAAACGCGTACTCCTGAAATTGTCTGGCGAAGCACTGATGGGCGATGATCCTTACGGCATCAACCGCGCCACCATCGAGCGCATGGTCGCCGATGTCGCGGAAGTAGCGAACCTGGGCGTGGAACTGGCCGTCGTCATCGGCGGCGGCAACATCTTCCGCGGCGTCGCACCCGGCGCCCAGGGCATGGACCGCGCCACGGCCGATTACATGGGCATGCTGGCCACCGTGATGAATGCGCTGGCCCTGGCCGACGCCATGCGCCACGTCGGCATCGTCGCCCGCGTCATGTCGGCCATCGCCATCGAACAGGTGGTCGAGCCTTACGTGCGCCCGAAAGCGCTGCAATACCTGGAAGAAGGCAAGGTTGTCGTGTTCGCCGCCGGCACCGGCAATCCCTTCTTCACCACCGATACCGCCGCCGCGCTGCGCGGTTCGGAAATCAGCGCCGAAATCGTGCTCAAGGCCACCAAGGTCGACGGTGTCTACACCGCCGATCCGAAAAAGGACCCGAACGCCACGCGCTACGAGTCGATTACCTTCGACGAAGCCATTTCCAAGCACCTGCAGGTGATGGATGCGACCGCGTTCGCGCTGTGCCGCGACCAGAAGCTGCCGATCAAGGTGTTCTCCATCGTCAAGCCGGGCGCGCTCAAGCGCGTGATCATGGGCGAAGACGAAGGTACACTGGTACACGTTTAATATCATTCAGAGCTACAGGAGAGCAGCATGACTATCGCTGACGTCAAGAAAAACGCGCAAGAGCGCATGAACAAGTCGATCGACACCCTCAAGAGCGATCTGGCCAAGGTCCGTACCGGCCGCGCCCACACGGGTATCCTCGATCACATCATGGTCGATTACTATGGCTCGGCCACCGCGCTGACCCAGATCGCCAACGTGACCCTGATCGACGCCCGCACCATCGGCGTGCAGCCGTGGGAAAAGAAGATGCTGACCACCGTCGAAAAGGCGATCCGCGATTCCGACCTCGGCTTGAATCCTTCGTCGCAGGGCGACATGATCCGTGTACCGACCCCGCCGCTGACCGAAGAACGCCGCAAGGAAATGGTCAAGCTGGTCAAGGGCGAGGCGGAAGATGCCAAGATCGCGATCCGCAACATCCGCCGCGACGCCAACGAGTCGCTGAAAAAACTGGTCAAGGACAAGGCTTGCTCCGAAGACGACGAGCGTCGCGCATCGGAAGAAATCCAGAAACTGACCGACAAGTTTGTCATCGATGTCGATAAACTGGTTGCGGAAAAAGAAAAAGAAGTCCTGACGGTGTAGAGTTAGGGGACGCCACGGCAGGGTCTGCCCACGCGGAGGCGGACCTGGCGTCCGCTTCCCATGCATTTGTTCTAAATAGTCTGGATTTATGATCTATAAAAGTTCGACGACAGCAGTACCCGAAGTAGCCCGCGTGCCGCGCCATGTGGCCATCATCATGGACGGCAACGGCCGTTGGGCCACCAAGCGCTTTTTGCCGCGCGTGGCCGGCCACGTCAAGGGCGTCGAAGCCGTGCGCGGCTGCGTTGAAGCCTGCGTGCAGCGCGGCATCGAGTACCTCACCCTGTTCGCCTTTTCCTCCGAAAACTGGCGCCGCCCCGAAGAAGAAGTGTCGCTGCTGATGCGCCTGTTCGTCACCGCGCTCGAACGCGAAGTGGCGAAGATGCACGCGAACAATATCCGCCTGAAAGTCGTGGGCGATTTGTCGCGTTTTGATTCCAAGCTGCAAGATATGATCGCCTCGGCCGAGCGCCGCACCGCCAACAACACGCGCCTGACGGTGACCATTTGCGCCAACTATGGCGGCCGCTGGGACATCATGCAGGCCACCAGCAAGATGGTTGCCGCCAATCCTGGCCTGACCAGCTTTGCCGAAGAGCAGCTGGCCGAACACCTGGCCATGGCGTACGCGCCCGAGCCCGACCTGTTCATCCGGACCGGCGGGGAAGAGCGCATTTCCAACTTCCTGCTGTGGCAGCTGGCCTATTCGGAGCTGTACTTCACCGATACCTACTGGCCCGATTTCTCGATCGAGTCCCTGGATGCGGCGATCGCATCCTATCAAAGCCGCGAGCGCCGCTTCGGGCGCACGGGCGATCAACTGGCTGAAAAGAAAAGCTGATGCTAATTACCCGGATCATCACCGCCGTCGTGTTGCTTGTCGTCTTGCTGGCGGTGCTGTTCGGCGGGTATTACCCCGCTTTCGCCGCGGTCGTGCTGCTGTTCCTCACGGCGGCCATCACCGAAAGCTTTCAGCTGTTCAGGTCGTCGCGCAAGCAATCGTTCCTGATCGCCCTGTTCTGGAGCGCGGCCTTTGCCTACGCCTTCCTGTATAACGACAACAGCGCCGTCAAGTTCTGGTTCGGCCTGTCGACCTTGCTGTGGCTGCTGCGCTTCGTGCCCTCGCTCAAGGTGGGCTTGCCGCCGGCCGAAGGCGGCCGCAACACCATGATGGCCACCATGTACGCGATCTCGATCGTGGCCTGTTTTGCCGCCATCGTGCTGTTCTTCAAGCAGTCGGCCGTGTACCTGCTGTCGGTGCTGGCGCTGGTCTGGATCGCCGACATCGGCGCCTATTTCTCCGGCAAGGCCTTCGGCAAGCGCAAGCTGGCGCCGTCGATTTCGCCCGGCAAATCGTGGGAAGGCGCCATCGGCGGCGGCATTGCCGTGCTGCTGATCGCGAGCCTTTCCGTGCTGTTCGGCGGCCCCGTGCTGGCCGATACCTTCGCCGTCGCCCTCCAGGCCAAGCTGGGCTGGGCCGGTGCGCTGGCGGTGCTGGTGGTGATCGTCGCCGCCAGCGTGGTGGGCGACCTGTTCGAGTCGCAGCTCAAGCGCCGCGCCGGCGTCAAGGATAGCAGCAACCTGCTGCCGGGCCACGGCGGCGTGCTCGACCGGATCGATGCACTGGTGCCGGTGCTGCCGCTGGCGGCCCTGATCCATACCGGGCTGCTTTGAACGAAGTTTGAAAGTACAACTATGCAACGCATCACCATTTTAGGCGCGACCGGCTCGATCGGCGTGTCCACCCTGGACGTGCTTGCACGCCATCCCGATAAATACCAGGTGTATGCGCTCAGCGCGCATGCCAAGGTGGAAGAGCTGGCCGAGCAGTGCGCACGCTTCCGTCCGGCGCGCGCCGTGGTCGGCAGCGCCGATGCCGCCGCCAGCCTGACCGCCTTGCTGCGCGAACGCGACCTGCGCACCCAGGTCGAATACGGCGAAGCCGCGCTCTGCTCGATCGCCGCCAGTGCCGACACCGACACCGTGATGGCCGCCATCGTCGGCGCCGCCGGCCTGGCCCCGACCCTGGCCGCGGCCCGTGCCGGCAAGAAAATTTTGCTCGCGAACAAGGAAGCGCTGGTCATGTCCGGCCAGCTGTTCATGGATGCGGTGCACGAGCATGGCGCCACCTTGCTGCCGATCGACAGCGAGCACAATGCGATTTTCCAGTCGCTGCCGCAATCCTACGCGCGCCAGCCCGGCGCCGCCGGCGTGGCCAAGATCGTGCTGACCGCGTCCGGCGGCCCGTTCTTGAACCACGCGGTCGAGACGCTCGAACACGTCACCCCCGACGAAGCCTGCAAGCACCCGAACTGGGTCATGGGGCGCAAGATTTCGGTCGACTCGGCCACCATGATGAACAAGGGCCTGGAAGTGATCGAGGCGCACTGGCTGTTCGGCGCGCCGGCCGCGCTGATCGAGGTGGTGATCCACCCGCAAAGCGTGATCCATTCGATGGTGTCCTACGTGGACGGCTCGGTCATCGCCGAACTTGGCAACCCCGACATGCGCACCCCGATCGCGAATGCCCTCGCATTTCCCGAGCGCATCGAATCCGGCGTGGCCCAGCTCGACCTGACCAGCATCGGCACCCTGCAGTTCCACAAGCCCGATTTCGCGCGTTTTCCCTGCCTGGCGCTGGCCTTCGAGTCGCTTGAAGCGGGCGGCACCGCGCCGGCCCTGCTCAACGCGGCCAACGAAGTGGCGGTGCAAGCCTTCCTGGAACGGCGCATCGGCTTTCGCGACATCGACCGCGTGATCGCGCGCGTCATGCACGAGAACGACCATCACGCGGCAACCAGCATCGACGCGGTACTGGCGTGCGACGCGCGCGCCCGCGCCGCCGCCGGCAGCATCGTCGCCGGCCTGGCCAGATGACGTTCCTCACCACCGTCCTGGCGTTTCTGTGCGCGCTGGGACCGCTGATCATCTTTCACGAACTGGGCCACTACACGGTGGCCCGCCTGTGCGGCGTGAAAGTGCTGCGCTTCTCCCTCGGCTTCGGCAAGGTCATCTGGTCGCGCCGGTTCGGCGCCGACCAGACCGAATGGGTCGTTTCCATGCTCCCGCTCGGCGGCTACGTGCGCATGCTGGATGACCGCGATCCGGACACCCGCGCCATGAGCGAGGCCGACCAGGCGCGCGAATTTACCCGCAAGAGCGTGTGGCAGCGCATCGCCATCGTCGCGGCCGGCCCGATCGCCAACTTCCTGCTGGCCATCGCCGTGTTCGGCGGTCTATATATGGTGGGCATGGACGAGGTCGGTACCCGCGTGCGCGCCATGGCCGACACCACGCCCGCCTTCCAGGCCGGCTTGCGCGGAGGCGACCGCATCGTGGGCGTCAACGGCGTGCCGGTCTCCACTTTTTCGGAACTACGCTGGGAAACCCTGAAGGCGGTGCTCGACAAGAGCGGCGTGCGACTCGACGTCACCCAGCCGGGCGGGGCGCGCTACAGCGCCACCTTGCCGCCGGCGGCCCTGGCCGGCAAGAATGTCGAAGGCGACCTGCTGGGCGAACTGGGCATTTCCATGTTCCGCTCCCCGGTTTCGATCGGCAAGATTCCCGATAGCGCCGGTCCGGCCGCCATGGCAGGGATGCGCCCGGGCGACCGCGTGCTCAGCGTCGACGGCAAGCCGCTGCCGGACGGCGCCGCCTTGATGGCGCTGATCGCCCAATCGTGCGGGCGCACGCTCGAATTCGGGATCGAACGCGATGGCCGCCCCTTGAGCCTGGCCGTGACGCCGGAATTGAATAAAGCTACTAATCGCTACCGCATCAATGCCGAATTGCTGTCCTTGTTCGAAATGGTCAAGGTCACGCTCGGCCCGGTCGACGCGGTGCTGGCCGGTGCCAAAATGACCTGGCAGCAAAGCGTGATGAGCCTGAAAATGATCGGCAAGATGGTCACCGGGCAGGTGTCGCTGGCCAATCTGACCGGCGTGGTCACGATTGCCGACTACGCCGGCAAGACCGCGCGCATGGGGCCGATTGAATTTCTGAGCTTTATTGCCGTCGTCAGCGTCAGTCTTGGAGTGATGAATCTGTTACCAATTCCGGTTCTGGACGGTGGGCTTTTGCTGTATTATTCGCTGGAAGTTTTGACCGGGCGCCGTCTGCCGGACCGGATAGTCGAGTTGGCGCAGCGCGCCGGCATCGTGTTTTTGGTGATGCTGATGGCGCTGGCGCTCTTCAATGATACGATGCGCCTGCTGCGACCAGCGGGCACGCCTCCCGCGAATACATATGTACGTTGTCCAAACGATTGACCCATTGAATAACCCCAATGAAATTAAATTCTGAACGTATTGCCTTGCCTTTCTTTCGTCGCAGCTTAATTGGCGCTGCCGTCCTGGCGATGTGCGCCGGACAAGCCCTTGCAGTGAACCCGTTCGTGGTCAAGGATATCCGGGTCGAGGGCATCCAGCGTACCGAAGCCGGTACCGTGTTCAGCTACCTGCCGGTGCGCGTGGGCGAAACGTTCAACGATGAAAAGAGCATCGCCGCCATCAAGGCCCTGTACGCGACCGGCTTCTTCAAGGACGTGCGCCTGGAAGAAGAAAAGGGCGTGCTGGTCGTGCTGGTCGAGGAACGCCCGGCGATTGCCACCGTGGACTTCACCGGCACCAAGGAATTCGAAAAGGACGTGCTGGTCAAGGCGCTCAAGGAAATCGGCGTCGGCGAGACCAAGATTTTCGATAAGGCCTCGGTCGACCGCGCCGAGCAGGAACTCAAGCGCCAGTACCTGTCGCATGGCCTGTACGGCGTCAAGATCACCACCACCGTCACCCCGATCGAACGCAATCGCGTCACCGTCATGTTCAACGTGGACGAGGGCGAGGTCGCGCGCATCAAGCAGATCAGCATCGTCGGCAACAAGACCTTCTCGGACAAGGAACTGCGCGAAGTGCTGCAGCTCGGCACCTCCGGCTGGTTCACCTGGTACACCAAGGCCGACCAGTATTCCAAGACCAAGCTGACCGGCGACATCGAGTCGATCAAGTCGTTCTACCTGAACCGCGGCTACCTGGAAGCGAACGTCGAATCGACCCAGGTTTCGATCACGCCCGACAAAAAAGACATCTACCTGACGATCAACATCACCGAAGGCGAGAAGTACACCGTCTCCGGCATCAAGCTCGAAGGCGAAATGTTCGGGCGCGAGGAAGAGCTCAAGGAACTGGTGCGCCTGCGCGTGGGCCAGACCTATTCGGGCGACCTGCTCACGGCCAGTAACAAGCTCATTTCGGACCGCATGGGCACCTTCGGCTACGCCTTCGCCAACGTCAATGCGAACCCCGAAATCGACCGCGAAAAGCGCGAAGTGGCGTTTACGTTCTTTGTCGATCCGGGCAAGCGCGCCTACGTGCGCCGCATGAACATCGCCGGCAACACCACCACGCGCGACGAAGTCATTCGGCGCGAGTTCCGCCAGTTCGAGGGCTCCTGGTACGACGGTAACAAGATCAAGATGTCGCGCGACCGCGTCGACCGCCTTGGCTACTTCAAGGACGTGACCATCGACACGCCGGAAGCGCAGGGCACTTCCGACCAGGTGGACGTGAACCTGACCGTGACCGAAAAACCGACCGGTAACTTCCTGATCGGCGGCTCGTTCTCGCAGGCGGAAAAATTCACCTTCACGGCGTCGATCCAGCAGGCCAACTTTGCCGGCAGCGGCAACACGGTCGGCATCGACCTCAATACCAGCGATTACAGCCGCACGATCGCCTTCTCGCACACCAATCCGTACTTCACCGAAGACGGCGTGTCGCAGCAGTTCGAGCTGTATCTGCGTACCCTGAACCCGCCGGCGCTGAACATCGGCACCTACAAGGTCAAGCAAACCGGTGGCCGCGTGAGCTACGGCGTGCCGTTCTCCGAAACCGACACCGTGTATTTCGGCATCGGCGTGGAACGCACCACCATCGAAACCGATATCACCAGCCCGACCCGCTACCTGGAATACGTGCGCCAGATCACCGGCATCGAGAGCGGCATCGGCAGCGCCACGACCAACGCCTTGCCGCTCACCGCTGCGTGGCAGCGCGACAGCCGCGACAGCGCCATCACGCCATCGTCGGGCCGCTACCAGCGCGTCAACCTCGAACTCGATCTGGCCGGCGACACCAAATACTACCGCGCAGTCTACAACCAGGAATGGTACCGTCCGATCACCAGCAAGATCACCCTGGCGCTGCGCGGCGAGTTCGATTACGGCCATGGCGTCAAGGGCAGTCCGTACCCGGTCTTCAAGAACTTCTACGGCGGCGGCATCGGTTCGGTGCGCGGTTACGAGAGCTCGTCCCTGGGCGTGGTCGACCGCAACGGCGACGCCGTCGGCGGCGCCAAGCGGATCATCGGCAATGCCGAACTGCAGATGCCGTTCCCGGGCAGCGGCGCCGACCGCAGCCTGCGCTGGTTCGGCTTTTTCGACGCCGGCCAGGTCTACAGCGAAGAGCAAAAAATTCGCTTGAACGAACTGCGTTACTCGGCGGGTCTGGGCGTGAGCTGGATTTCGCCGGTCGGCCCGCTCAAGTTGAGTTATGCTAAGCCTTTGAACGCGAAACCTGGTGATCGCCTGGAACGCTTCCAGTTCCAGATGGGTACCGGTTTCTGATCGCGCCACGCGACCGTTTCCCTTTTAGATTGCGGAGAACTATGTTGAACACTGTGACTGCCTCCTGGCCCAAGCACATCGCCTTGCTGGCTTTGTGCGCATGCTCGCTGGCCCAGGCGCAAAATGCGCCGAGCAGGATTGGCTTTGTTTTCACCGAACGCCTGATGACCGAGTCGAAACTGGCCAAGGCGGCTGACGCCAAGATCGAAGCCGAGTTCTCGAAGCGCCAGAAAGCGATCCAGGATACGGTGGCGCGCTTGAAATCCATGGAAGCGAAGTTCGAGACCGACGCGCCGAACCTGCCCGAACTCGAACGCACGCGGCGCGCACGCGAGCTGCTCGACCTCGAAAAAGACGTGCAGCGCACCCAGCGCGAATTCCGCGAAGACCTGATCCAGCGCAAGAGCGAAGAACGCGGCAACATCGCGCAAAAAGCCGGCAAGCTGATCGAACTGATCGCCGAGCAGGAAAAGCTCGATATCGTGCTGCAGGAATCGGCCTGGACCAGCCCGCGCATCGATATCACGGACAAGATCCTCAAGCTGCTCGATAAATAAACACCACCACAACAATACAGGAATCAAGATGAGCACTCGACTAGGTGAATTGGTCGAACGCTTGGGAGGACAGCTGATTGGCGACCCGAATACCGAGGTATCCGGGGTCGCGCCATTGGCTGACGCAGGCGTTTCGCACATCAGTTATCTCAGCAACAGCAAACTGCGGGCCCAGGCCGCGCAGAGCGGCGCGGCGGCGATGATACTCTCGCCCGCCGACGACGAATTCGTCGGCGCGACCTTCCAGGGCGCGCGCATCGTCGTCAAAAATCCGCACGTCTACTTCGCCTACGCCGCCCAGTATTTCGCTTCGCTCGATCCGATCGTGGCGCCGGCCGGCATCGACCCGAGCGCCAGCGTGGCACCGACCGCCAGGGTCGACCCGAGCGCGCATATCGGTCCGCAGGTGACCATCGAAGCGGGCGCGGTGATTGGCGCGAACGCCATCATCGACGCCGGCAGCTTTGTCGGACGCGACGCCGTCATCGGCGAAGGCACGCACCTGTTCGCGAACGCCACCTTCCATGCGCGCTGCCAGATCGGCAAGCGCGGCATCATCCACTCGGGCGCCGTGATCGGCACCGACGGATTCGGCTTCGCCAACGAGGGCGGCGTGTACATCAAGATTCCGCAGACCGGACGCGTGATCATCGGCGACGACGTCGATATCGGCGCCAACACCACGGTCGACCGCGGCGCCATGGCCGACACCATCATCGAAGACGGCGTCAAGCTCGATAACCTGATCCAGATCGGGCATAACTGCCATATCGGCGCGCACACGGCCATGGCCGGCTGCGTCGGCGTGGCTGGCAGCGCCACCATCGGCAAATACTGCACCTTCGGGGGCGCCGCCATGGTCTCGGGCCACATCACCATCGTCGACAAGGTGTACGTCACCGCCGGCAGCCTGGTGGCCAACTCGATCAAGGAACCGGGCCAGTACACGGGCTTCTACCCGATCGCCAAGAACAGCGACTGGGAAAAGAACGCCGTCCTGCTGCGCAACCTGACGTCGATGCGTGAAAAAATCCGCGCGCTCGAAAAAGCCGTCAAGGCACTCACAGAACAAAAATAGAAGACATATGACCATTACCGACAACAAAGGCGTACCCGGCAAGACCCTCGACATCTGCCAGATCAAGGAATACCTGCCGCACCGCTATCCGATGCTGCTGGTCGACCGCGTGCTGGACTGGGAAGCGCACAAGTCGATCAGCGCGATCAAGAACGTCACCGCCAACGAAGAATTCTTCAATGGGCATTTCCCGCACAAGCCGGTGATGCCGGGCGTCTTGATGATCGAAGCGATGGCGCAGACCGCGGCGATTTTGTCGTTCATGTCGATCGGCGTGAAACCGGACGCCAGTTCGGTGGTCTATTTCGTCGGCATCGACAACGCGCGCTTCAAGCGCCCGGTCGGTCCCGGCGACCAGCTGCGCATGGATATCGAAATCGTGCGCTGCTCGCGCGGCATCTGGAAATACAAGGCCGTCGGCAGCGTCGATGGCGCCATCGCCCTCGAAGCGGACCTGATGTGCACCATCCGCAGCGCGAGCGACGCGAGCCAGCCAATGGGGAACTAAATGGCGACGATTCATCCTAGCGCCATCGTCGATGCGCGCGCGCAGTTGGACAGCAGCGTCGAAGTCGGCGCCTTTTCGATCATTGGCCCGCACGTCTCGATCGGCGCCGGCACGGTGGTCGGTCCGCACGTGGTCATCGAGGGCCACACCACGATCGGCAAGGACAACAAGTTCTTCCAGTTTTCCTCGATCGGCGCGCCGCCGCAAGACAAGAAATGGGATGGCGAGCCAACCCGCCTGGAAGTGGGCGACCGCAACACGGTGCGCGAATTTTGCACCTTCAATACCGGCACCGTGCAGGATGAAGGCGTCACGCGCCTCGGTAACGACAACTGGATCTCGGCCTACTGCCACCTGGCGCACGATTGCCAGGTCGGCAGCAACACGATTTTCTCGAACAACGCGCAGCTGGCCGGGCACGTGGAAGTGGGCGACTGGGCGATTTTGTCGGGGTTTGCCGGCGTTCACCAGTTCTGCAAGATCGGCGCGCATGCCTTCATCGGCATGTACACCAGCCTGACCCAGGATGTGCCGCCGTTCGTGCTGGTGTCGGGTAATCCGGCGTCGGCCCATGGCGTGAATATCGAAGGCATGAAGCGGCGCGGCTTCACCCGGCCGCAGATCGACGGCGTGCGCGCGGCCTACAAGCTGATCTACCGCTCCGGCATGACGCTCGAAGCAGCCAAGGCGGCCCTGGTCGACCAGCAGCACGAGTCGCCCGATGCAGCAGCCGACATCGGCGCCATGCTTACCTTCCTGGGCAGTGCGTCCCGTGGCATTGTCCGCTGATTCAACGCGGGGCGCGTCGGTTGCGGCTGCTGCCGCCGCATCGGTAGCCATGGTCGCAGGCGAGGTATCGGGCGACATGCTCGCCGCGCGCCTGCTGGCCGGCCTCGCGCCGCATCTTCCCGGCGCGCGTTTCCACGGTATTGGCGGCCCGCGCATGGCCGAGCAGGGGTTTGTGTCCGACATCGACATGGACCGCCTGACCGTGCGCGGCCTGTTCGAGATCATTCCGCGCTACCGCGAAATCAAGGGCATCCAGAACGCGCTGCGCGACCGCCTGCTGGCCGAGCGCCCGGACGTGTTCATCGGCGCCGATTACCCAGGCTTTAACCTCGGCCTGGAACTCCAGCTGAAAGAAGCCGGGATTCCGACGGTGCACTTCGTCAGCCCGCAAATCTGGGCCTGGCGCGGTGGCCGCATCAAGAAGATCATCAAGGCCGTCTCGCACATGCTGGTGATCTTCCCGTTCGAGGAAGAGATCTACCGCAAGGCCGGCGTGCCATGCACCTACATCGGCCATCCGCTGGCCGAACTGATTCCCATGGAGCCCGATGTGGCCGCGGCCCGCAGCGCGCTCGGCCTGGCGCCGGACGCGCGCGTGATCGCGCTGATGCCGGGCAGCCGCATGGGCGAACTCAAATACCTGGCCGAACCCTTTGTCGGCGCGGTCAAGCTGCTGGCCGCGCGCGACCCGGACCTGCGCTTTGTCGCGCCCATGGCGGGCGAACGCCAGCGCCAGTATTTCACGGAGCTGATCGCCAAGGCCGGATTGCAGTCGGTGCGCATCGACCTGTTAGAGGGCCGCTCGCATGAAGCCATCGCCGCCGCCGACGCCGTGCTGGTGGCCTCGGGCACGGCGACCCTGGAAGTGGCGCTGTTCAAGAAGCCGATGGTGATCGCCTACAAAGTCATGCGCGCCTCGTACGAGATCATGCGCCACATGGGTTACCAGCCCTGGATCGGGCTGCCGAACATCCTGGCGCGCGAATTCCTGGTGCCGGAACTGCTGCAGCACGCGGTTACGCCGCAAGGGCTGGCCGACGCCATGTGGGAACAGCTTAACAACCTGGCCAACCGCAAGACGCTGGTGCAGCGCTTCACCGACATGCACCATAGCCTGCTGCGCAACAGCGCGCAGGAAAGCGCGGCTGCCGTCATGCGCGTCATCGCGGCATCGAAAAAGTCATCATGAGAACCAAAAAAGTCAATTTTTACCCGGGGCTGAAGAAGAACGCCTATCCGTTTACGCTTGACGATATCGTCTGCGGCGTCGACGAAGCAGGGCGCGGCCCGCTGGCCGGCCCGGTGTTCGCCGCCGCCGTCATCCTGCACCCGGACCGCCCCATCGAAGGCTTGCGCGACTCCAAGAAGCTGACCGCCGAAAAGCGCGAAGAGCTGGCCCCGCAGATCAAGGAATATGCGCTGGCCTGGGCGATTGCCGAATGCTCGCATGAGGAAATCGACAGCATCAATATTTTGCAGGCGACCATGCTGGCCATGCGGCGTGCGGTGGAAGCCCTGTCGACCATCCCGACCATCGCCCTGATCGACGGCAACCGCAGCCCCGTGATGCAGATCCGCTGTCATCCGATCATCGAAGGCGACGACAAGGTGCACGCCATTTCCGCGGCCTCGATCCTGGCCAAGACCGCGCGCGACGCCGCCCTGGTGGCGCTGCACGAACTGTATCCGCAGTACGGCTTCGACCAGCACAAGGGCTACGGCACCGCCATGCACCTGGAGCGGCTGCGCGAGCACGGCGCCTGCCCGGTGCACCGGCGCTCGTTCGCACCGGTGCGCGCCACCTTGCCGGTGTCGGTGGCCAACACCATCGTCGGCATGGACATGTCGTTCGACTTCGGCGAGGCGGCATGAAAACCATCACCTCGCGCGACAATCCGCTCTATAAAGACCTCAAGCACCTCGCCGGCAGTTCGCAGGCACGGCGCAAGGCCGGCCAGACCCTGCTCGACGGCGTGCACCTTTGCCAGTCGTACCTGGCGCTGCGCGGCGCGCCGCTGCACTGCATCGTCTCCGAAGGCGCGCTGGCCAATCCCGAAGTGGCCGACATCATCATGCAGTGCGAGAGCGCGCATGCGTATGTCACCGCCATGCCGGATGCGCTGTACAACGCCCTGAGCCAGGTCGAACACGGCGTCGGGCTGATGTTCCTGATCGCCACCCCGGTGCTGGATGCGCCGGGCGTGCTCACCGCCTCGGCGGTCCTGCTGGACAACCTGCAGGACCCGGGTAACGTCGGATCGATCCTGCGCAGCGCGGCGGCGGCCGGCATCACCCAGCTCTACTGCAGCAGCGGCACGGCCTTTTGCTGGTCCCCCAAGGTGCTGCGCGCGGCCATGGGCGCGCACTTCGTGGTCGACATCCACGAAAACGTCGACCTGGCCGAACTGGTCAAGGCCTCTGCGATTCCCGTGCTGGCCACCAGCGGCTACGCCACGCAGCGCCTGTACGATGTCGACCTGGCACGTCCGGTGGCCTGGCTGCTCGGACACGAAGGGCAGGGCGTG
The DNA here is from genome assembly GCF_030846505.1 of Massilia pseudoviolaceinigra. Lineage (NCBI taxonomy): Bacteria > Pseudomonadati > Pseudomonadota > Betaproteobacteria > Burkholderiales > Oxalobacteraceae > Massilia > Massilia pseudoviolaceinigra. Next base: position 183,769 of record NZ_JAVCWL010000008.1, read on the forward strand.
GCGCACGACCTGCTGGCGTTGGCAACTCATCAAGTCGTGATTCCACACCTGGGACAAATCGAGTCGCTCAACGTGGCGGCGTGTGCAGCTGTCTGTTTTTTTGAACAGTTGAGGCAGATTCAATCAAAGTAAGGCGAAACAGTTTCTGGACCGCATAGACGACGCTAGGGGTATCGGGGTAATGTCAATACCAGAACCTAGCGGAGGAATGATGGACATCGCCCACTTGCACTTTCTGGTTGCGGACGCCGATACGGCCCAGCGCCAGACCCTGATCGACATGCTCGGCCGCCTGGGCGCCACCCGCATCAGCGTGGCCCTGGACGGCGAAACCGCGCTGCACAGCATCGAAGTGCCGGACGGCCCGCCGATCGACATCGCCATCATCGACCTGGCCCTGTCCGGGCGCGACGGCCTGGAACTGATACGCGACATCACCGTCCTCAATGCCGGCACGCGCGCCATCATCACCGGAAGCTGCCATGCGAGCCTGCTGTTTTCGGTCGAAAGCCTGGCGCTGGCCTACGGCCTCGACCTGCTCGGCACCATCCCCAAGCCGCTCACCAGCGGTCACCTCGAAGCGGTGCTGTCGCACTACACGCCGCCGGCCGCGCCGGTGCTGGAGCGCCGCGTGCTGCCGCGTTTCAGCTTCGCCGAAGTGGGCGAGGGGCTGCAGGCGCGCCAGTTCGAACCCTTTTTCCAGCCCAAGATCGAGCTGGCCAGCGGCGAGGTCAAGGGTTTGGAAGTATTCGCGCGCTGGCGCCACCCGGAGCACGGGGTGGTGGGGCCGGCGGCCTTTATCGATGCGCTGGAACAGAACCACCGCATCGATTTTCTCGACTGGACCATGATCGAGCGCTCGGCCGAGCAGTGCCGCGTGTTTTTGGACAAGGGCTTGCCGAGCGCGATATCGCTCAACCTGTCGGCCGAAACGATCGGCCACCCCGATTTCTTGCGCCAGATCGGCGTGTGCACCGACCGCCACGGCATCGCGCCATCGATGTTGACCTTCGAGCTGCCGGAATCGGCGGTGCTGACCAACGACCCGAGCTTCCTGGAGCGGCTGCTGCGCCTGCGCATGATGGGGTACGGCCTGGCGGTGGACGACTACGGCACCGGGCGCTCGAATGTGCAGCAGCTGGCCCGGGTGCCGTTTTCGGAATTGAAGATCGACCGCAGTTTTGTCGACGGCGCCTCGCGCAAGCGCTCGCTGGCCACGGTGCTCAGTTCCTGCCTGGGACTGGCGCGCAGCCTCGACCGCAAATCGTGCGCGGTGGGCGTCGAAACGCGCCAGGACTGGGATTTCTTGCAGGGTCTCGGCTGCACCTATGCGCAGGGCCATCACATTGCGCGGCCCATGGAAGCGGAGCGCTTTCCGGACTGGCTGGCGGACTGGCGCCAGTTTTTCTGAAAACGCTTAGCGGGAGCGCCGGCGCACAGCCAGCGTGTGGGCCAGCCATAACAGCGCGGCGGGAAATAGCGGCACCAGGATGCAGGCGAGCATGCCTGCGACGATGCCGCCGTCCATATAGTTGATCGTCGCAGCAAAGCCGGAGTCGACGGCGAGGTAAGCGAGCCCGTTGAGCAGCACGATAATGCCCGCACCCAGCCAGCGGTTTCCCTTGCCGGCCACGGCGAGGAAAAGGGCGCGTCACGACGCGTATCGAAGGCAAGCGCTGGGGCAGGCAGCAGAGCTGGCACTATGTCTGGAACAGCGAGAACCGCCTCAAGCGTGTCATTACGGCCGATGGCGATGCCTGGGAATATACCTACGATGCCCTGGGCGGCAGGCTGACGAAAAAGCAGGTGCCGAGCGATCGCGCTGCGCGCTTTACGGAACTGGAATACCTGTGGGATGGCCACACGGTCGCGGAAGAAAGGCGTTTTGGAAGAAAGCCGGACGGCAAGGGCGGCTCGGATCTCATGAGCAGTCTTTACGAATAAATAGAATAATTTCAAACATAAGTTAGACCGTTTTTTACCGCCGTGTCAGCGGCAACGGATTGGACTCCATGATGGCGCTTGCAACCAGAACTGGTCAGATCCTGACACTGGGTGCACACCCGGACCTTTTCGTTTGCGTGTCAGGAAATTTTATTCATTCCGCCAGTTTTGCATCAGTCCCGAAGGAAACTCATTCAGTGATCATCCTTTTATTACTTTGTATTTGGTAATATTAATAATTTCTGAGTGAATGGTTCGTGCCCGGCCAAGTGTATTAAATAAGAACGCAATTTCAATGTTTGCTTCCGGATTTGACCAGTTCGACGTATCAAAACTCCCGCCGATGTTCTTCAATTTCCACTCTCTGATGAAGTTGCATACAATCACTTCCTGATTGACACTTTGAGCGCATTGACCTCTATTTTTCCAGAATATCTCTTCAATTTTATTTCGATCCTGCCCAACGAATAGCTCGCTTGCAAGAGAGTTGAATTTTAATCTGTCAATGCGACCAACGCCGATGGAGCCACTGCTGTGCCCTGGGGTGAGATTTATATCCGAATAGGACTTGCGCAATAGATCTGATAAAACGTCATTATCCAGAACGGAAAAATCATCCGCGGCCAGTGGCATGCATCCAGCCAATGCCGCAACAAGCGCTAATGCTGCAAATGTGGCGCTTCGATTTGTCACGCCTGGCGCGCAAATTTGATGACGAACGATTTCCATAATATCTATCCAGAAGTATAAAGTGATTATATTGATCAAAATTTGCAGAATCTACGCGTTTTTCCGCTTCATGGAAGTCGACAATGGCGACCCGGAAGCAACCCTTGAACACCATCACGTCCTCAATGCAAGCTCGACGACCGAACTGGTGATGGAGGAGGCGATCAAAGCACGCCGGACGCGGCTGCGTTAAAGAAAGTTGCAGGTGTCTGGAGGCAGCGCCCAGACATCCAGGCGTACGGCGTGGATTACAGAGGGAACTCAGGCATGAACAGCGGATCTGGTTCCTTGCGACCCCAATATGCTGATCGGCTTGAGCATAGAATATGTGCAAGCGCTCCGGAACTTGCGCACTGGGATAATCCAGCTATCAGCGCGATCATCTGTCATCATTCCATGACTATCGCGCATGGTCGGCCAACACCAGCACCGGCCCGCTCGCCACCAGCACCATTTCGCGCACCATCAGGTTCAGGCGCATCTGCACCGCTTCCCGCAGCGGTCCCTGGATCGGCTTGAAGCCGAACATCTTCAGCACCGCCTGCACGATTTCTTCCTGGCTGGCGCCAAAGTGGCGTTCCACCACCTCGATGATGGCCACCTCGATCTCCTTTGGCGGCAGCATGTCGGCGCGGCGCAGGCCATCCGACTCCACGAACGTGCGGTCGCGTACCGTGACCGGGCTGCCCGGCTTCCACACGAAGCCGTTCAGGCGCGCCACCAGGCCGCTGGCGACGGCCGCATCGACCGCTTTCTCGGTGGCCGCTTCCATGCGCGAGCCGACCCGCTGCAAGCCCCAAGCCTTGCGCAGCCGGACCACGATTTCGTCGAGATGGACCGGGCCCTCGATATAGACGATCTGTTCGACCAGGTCGACCAGCACCTCCAGCGGCGCTTCATGCAGTTCATAGTCGCCGCTCGGCCGCACCATGCTCGCTTCCACGTAGCGGTTGCGCCGCTGCGGCGCTTCTTCCACCGGGACGATCGCCACTTCCGTCACGATCTCGCGCTCGATGCGTACACTCTGCGGCGGTGGCGCCTGGTGCAGTTTTTTACTGTCCTCGGCGCGCGCGTCGAGCGTCTTGCGCGCCTCATGGATCGCGGCGATCACGCGCGCAAGCTGCTCCTGCGGACGCTGGAACCAGTCAGTGCTCCAGATGCGGTGGATGATCCAGCCGTGATCCTCCAGCACTGCCTGGCGCAAGCGGTCGCGGTCGCGCGCGGAACTCGACGAGTGATACGCCGCGCCGTCGCATTCGATGCCGAGCAGGTAGCGCCCCGGGCGGTCCGGGTCGGGAATGGCCAGGTCGATGAAGAAACCGGCGATGCCGACCTGCGGATGGACCTCGAAGCCGCGTTCCTTGATGGCGGCCGCCACGTCGACCTCGAACATGCTGTCGTAATCGCGTGCGCTCCGGACGGCCACGCCGAGCTGCCCGGTGCGCGCATAGCGCAGGAACAGCTTGAACGCCTGCACGCCCTTGCCCTTGCCGCGTTCGAGGTCGATGTCTTCGTCGGTGATCGATGAAAACACTTCGCATCGGCGCTTTGCGCGGCTGATCAGCACATTCAAACGGCGCTCGCCGCCTTCCGCGCTCAACGGCCCGAAACGCATGTTGACCTGTCCGCTGGCGTTGCGCCCGTAGCCGACCGAAATGAGGATCACATCGCGCTCGTCGCCCTGCACGTTTTCGAGGTTCTTCACAAAAAACGGTTCGCTCGGATGCGACTGGAAAAAGCCTTCGGCGTGCTGGTTGGCGCGCCGCAGCAGCTCCAGCTGGTCTTCGATGGCCTTGCGCTGCACCACCGAGAAAGTGGCCACGCCCAGTGAATGCTGCGGCGTTTGCAGCGCGTGGCGCATGATGGCCTCGGCCACCGCCTTCGCTTCGGGCACATTGGTGCCCGTGTTGCCGGAGTCGAAAACGCCGTCGGTGACGTGCGTGAACTGCAATCCCATGCCCGCTTCCTGCGTGTAGGGGCTGGGCACGATGAACAGCTTGTTCTCGTAGAACTGGCTGTTCGACACGGCGATCAGCGACTGGTGGCGGCTGCGGTAGTGCCAGCGCAGCATGCGCTGCGGCAGGCCGCGCGCGGTGAACAGGCCCAGGATGCTTTCGATGTCGGCCACCTGCGCTTCGCCGCCGTCGGTATCCGTCTCGTCGCCGGCGTCGCTGGTCATCTTGGCAAAAAAACGGGTCGGAGGCAGCTGGCGTTCATCGCCCACCACCACCACCTGGCGGCAGCGCGCGATCGCGCCGAGCGCGTCGACCGGCTGGATCTGGCTGGCCTCGTCCATCACCAGCAGGTCGAACGTGAGCTGGCCGGGCGGCAGGAACTGCGCCACCGACAAGGGGCTCATCATGAGCACCGGTTTCAACGCCTGGATCGCCGGCGCCGCCTTGAGCATGAGCTGGCGAATCGGCATGTGTCCGCGCCGGCGCGCCATTTCGCCGCGCAGCACGCCCAGCGGGCCGATGGCGCCGCCACCTTGCGGAATGCGCTTGAAGTGGGCACGCGCCACTTCGATGCTGGCCGCGGCGATGCGCTGCAAGTCCAGTTCCACGAATTGCCGCACTTCGCTGTCGTGCACCTGCCCATCGAACGTGGCCAGGGCCGGTTCGGCGCGCACCTGGGCCGCATACAGGGCCTCGAAATAGCTCATGTTAAAGCACGCCGGCGCCGCGCCAGCGGTCAGGCGGCCGCTTTCCATCTCGTCGACAAAGCGGGCCATGCCCATCAGGCGCGCCTTGCCGCTGCGTTCGCGCCAGGTGACCCAGCGCGACAACTGTTCGGCGTGCGTGATCCATTGGCCGAAGTGCACCAATATGTCGGCAATCGGCACCTGCGCGATGCTGTCGGCGCCGAACAGCGAATGGGCGTCGGTGCACAGGGTCTCGAACAAGCCGGCGAGCTCGTTGTTCCAGGCGATACAGGTCTGTTCCAGAACGTGGGCGCGCCGCAGCGGCAGATCGCGCTCGTCGTGGCGCGCCACCATCGCCGGCAAGGCCGGATTGGCGGCGATCCACTGCGCCGCGCCGACCAGGAACGGCCAGTCCGAGGCCGCGCCTTGCCAGTGCGCGCCGAAGGCTTGCTCGCCCAGCACGCGCGCGCTGTCGATGCTGGCCGACAGGCGCTGCGCGCTGCTCAGGGCGTCGAGCACCGGCAGCAGGTCCGACAGGCGCGCCGGCCGGAACGCCAGTGCGCTGCGCACCGTGCCCAGGGCGCCGTCGATGGCGGCGACAAAGGTGCCCACCGCCGACAGGTCGGCATGTTCGACCGTCAGGATGTCGGGGAACATGTCGCGGATCGCCGCGCCGCAGTCGTTCCAGCAGTCGCGCAGCAGGGTCAGTGTGTTCTCGAGCGAGCGCTGGACGTGGTTCACGCGCTCGCCCAGGGCAGGGCGGTCTGTCACGCTGGCGGCGATCAGGCGCGGTTCCGGACCCATGCCGCGCAGGGTGCGCATCCACGCTACCAGGGCGCGCAGCGGGACCGGGGACGAGCGCTCGGCGCGCCAGTCGGTGCCGAATGCGGCGCGCCCGAGCTGGTCGTTCTCGCGCAGAAAACGCATGGTCTGCTGGCCGGCGGACAGGCGGTCCAGAATGTCGATCTGGCTGGCCAGGTCGATGTCGGGCACGCGCAGCACCGATTTGACCAGGCCATTGGCGCGGCGCCAGTCGTCGCGCAGAAAGCGCAGCATGCTGTTGCCGTGGATGGCCAGTACCTGGCGCACGCCGGTCAGGTCGGCCTCCCAGGCGTAGTCGAGGACCTTGTTCTGCAGGTAGGCACGCGCTTCCTGCAGCGACGCCACCGCCTCGGCCAGATCGGCGGCCTGCTCGATGCCGTGATCCCAGACGCTGGCGGCAAGCACCTCGGCGCTGACATCCGGCGCGCAAGCGATGCGCTGGCCGAGCACGAGGGCCTTGCCGATGTCGGCCAGTGTGCCGGTACGCGCGGACGCGCCCAGGTGCTGGCGCAGTCGTTCGGTATCCTGCAGCAGCGCCGGCAACTGGCCCGCCAGGCGCGCGATGCGGCCGAACGCGTCGTCGCTCATCCCGGCCGGCAGGGGACGCAGCGCCAGACGCGCCGGTTTCAGGTCCATCGTCCAGGCGGCAGGGGAGACTTTGCCGTCCAAAAAAGTGAGCAGCTGCGCGTATTGCGCACCCAGCTCCACCAGATTGGCCAGCTCCTCGCGCTGCGTGCGCCATACCGGCGACGAGAGGGCTTGGCGCGACAGGCGCGGCGCACTGGCAACCCGTTCGGCCATGTCGGCGATGCGGGAAAAATCGTCGCAGCTGTCCGGCGGACCCATGTCGAGCGAGGTGGCAAGCCCGCTCTGGCTGGCCGCCAGTTCCGACAAGCCGGTGCTCGACTGCGCGATGCGCTGGCCCAGGCGTTCCATTTCGGTGGGCGAGATATTCGTCATGCGCACGCCGCGCCATGGGTGCTGCGACGGCAGGCCCATGTCGGCGAGGCGCTGCGCCAGTTCGCTCACCAGCTGGTAGCGCTGCGCGCGTTCGTCCGGGGTCCAGGTTTCCGGGTGGTCGAACGCATCCTGCAGCGGGGCGACGCGCTGGCGCTGCAATTCGGTGATGTGGCCGATGACCTGATAGGGCGTCAGGCGCGCCACCGGGTGCGGCGCGTGCATGCGGTCCGCATGGCCGTTGAGGGTATCGCGCGCCAGCTGCAGGCGCGCGTTGAGCGTGGCGGGCAGTTCGCCGCGCGGCGCGCCCAGGTCGGCGGTGCGGCGCAGTTCTTCCAGCAGCACGCGCTTGTTGGCCTTGTTGCTGTGCAGTTCAAGGCAGGCGTCGCCCACGCCGGCATGATCCAGGCGGCGCTTGACCACGTCCAGCGCGGCCATTTTTTCGGCCACGAACAGCACGCTCTTGCCGTCGGCGACGGCCGAGGCGATGATGTTGGCGATGGTTTGCGACTTGCCGGTGCCGGGCGGGCCCTGGATCACCAGATTGCGCCCGCTGCGCACATCGTGCACGGCCAGTGCCTGCGAACTGTCGCAGTCGACGATGTGCAGCAGGTCCGCTGGCGCGATCACGGCGTCGATCGGGGTGCCGTCCGGGATCGTCAAGGCGTTGCTGGTAAAGCCGTCCGACAGCAGGCCGCGCATCAGCGGCTGGCCGAGCAAGCCTTCCTGCACCGGCCACACGGCCGGATCGAGGTCGCGGTACATCAGGAATTTGGCGAACGAGAAAAAGCCCAGCACGACGTCGTCGGCGAGGACGCGCCAGTCTTCCTTGGATGCGACGGCGCGCGCGACTTCGCCGATGTAGGCGGCAGGATCGAAGTCGTCGCCGGCCTCGAACGGCGGCAGGGTGATGCCGTGCACGCGGCTGAGGAACGCTTCGAGCGAGAGGTTGGCCGACAGTTCTTCCTGGCGCCAGCGCAGCTTGAACTGTTCGGCCGCATTGCCGCGCTGAAGACTGACCGGGATCAGGATCAGCGGCGCATAGCGGATATTCCTGGCGTTGGCCGGGTCGATCCATCTCAGGGTGCCGAGCGTGAGGAACAGGATGTTGACGCCCTGTTCTTCTTCCAGCGTGCGGGCGTCGTTGCACAAGTCGAGCAGGCGCTTTTGCAGGCCTTTCGAGGTCAGCCTGGTTTGCAGCTTGGTGTCGTTATGGCGCAGCATGACGCCACGCTCGTCGACGGCGTCGTCGGGCTGGGCCAGTTCGTCGAGCACGTCGGCATCCTGCTCCAGCTCGGCCGCGCCACCCGGGTAGGCCGCGCTGCGCCCTGGCAGGAAGGTGAGCGGGCGGTTTTCCGTCACCAGCATGCGGAAAATGTCGCTGGAACGCTCGTCGGTCACGTCGATGATGCGGGTCGCCTTGGCCGAGCGTGGAATGTTCAGCAGCCGGTTGCGCGCCGACAGGTCGAGCAGTTCCATGCGCGCGCGTTCGAGCTTGTCGTGCGCACTGAGGTTGCCGTCAAGGAACTCCGAGAGTTTTTCCGGCGCCGCGTCAGGCGCTGCCCCGTCAGGTTTTTTGGCCAACAGATCGGTCTTCTTGTTCTCAGCTTCACTCATGAATTAATACTCGCGCCGATCCGGTTTGATTTCCTGCAAGATGGTGGTGGCGATTTCTTCGATGGACTTGGTGGTCGACGACAGCCAGCGGATGCCTTCACGCTTCATCATCAGCTCGGCCTCGTTGACTTCGTAGCGGCAATTTTCGATGGACGCGTACTTGCTGCCGGCGCGCCGCTCATGGCGGATTTCCGACAGGCGCTCCGGCGTGATGGACAGGCCGAAAATCTTGTCGCGAAACGGCGGCAGGGACGACGGCAGCTTGCCGCGCTCGAAATCGTCGGGAATGAGCGGGTAGTTGGCGGCTTTAATGCCGTACTGCATCGCCAGATACAAGCTGGTCGGCGTCTTGCCCGAGCGCGATACGCCCACCAGGATCACATCGGCCGAGGACAGGTTCTTGTGCGACTGGCCGTCGTCATGCGCCAGCGAGAAATTAATCGCCTCGATGCGGTTCTTGTACTCCTGGCTGTCGACAATATTGTGCGAGCGGCCGATGGTGTGGGTCGACTTGACGCCCAATTCTTGTTCCAGTGGGGCAACGAATGTCTGGATCAAGTCCATGTGCATGCCGCGCGACTGGCGGATCACGTTCGACAGGTCGGGCTTGACCAGGGTCGAGAACACGATCGGACGCTGGCCGTCGGTGGTAAGCGCTTCGTTGATCTTGCGCGCCGCGTCGTAAGCCTTGTCGAGCGTGTCGATGAAGGGCAGGCGTACCTGGCGGAAACGCATCTCGAACTGGGTGAGGACGGCGTGGCCGAATGTCTCTGCGGTAATACCTGTGCCGTCGGAAACGAAAAAAACCGTACGGGCGGAGGTGGGCAGGGGTGGGCGTGGTTCTGTGGTCATATTTGTCGTGTCGGCTTCCTGTGCTGCCAATGTTTCAAGTTGTGCGCTGTAAATTCGCGGCGCAGGCTGTAAAATGCTCTGCAACGCTCAATTGTGCGGCACGACCCAAAGAATAACAAGAAAACATAGTCAGCCCCGCCTAGCGAACAGATTTCTACTATCAGTAAGGGTGTTTGTTATGACCAACTTGTCTACCGCAGCATTGAAGGAACCGGATCGCACCGGTGTGTACGTCGCATCGTTCGAGACATTACGCATGACGGATGTGGAATCCGTCGGCGGAAAAAATGCCTCCCTGGGCGAAATGATCAGCCAGCTCGCTGGTGCCGGCGTACGCGTGCCGGGCGGCTTTGCCACCACGGCCGACGCCTTCCGCGACTTCCTCGCGCATGGCATCGACGGCGGCCCGTCGCTGGGCGACCGCATCGCGACCCGCCTTGAGGGCCTGAACATCGACGACGTGCGCTCGCTCGCCGTTGCCGGCGCCGAGATCCGCAAATGGATCGTCGAAACGCCATTCCAGGCCCGCCTGGAAGAAGAAATCCGCACCTTCTACGCGCGCCTGGTGGCCGATTCCGAAGTCGAAATGTCGTTCGCCGTGCGTTCGTCCGCCACTGCGGAAGATCTGCCCGACGCCTCGTTCGCGGGCCAGCAGGAGAGCTTCCTGAACGTGGTCGGCATCGACAACGTGCTCGAAGCCATGAAGCACGTGTTCGCGTCGCTGTACAACGACCGCGCCATCTCGTACCGTGTGCACAAGGGCTTCACCCACGCCGAAGTGGCTCTGTCGGCCGGCGTGCAGCGCATGGTGCGCTCGGACCTGGGCGCCGCCGGCGTCATGTTCACCATCGATACCGAATCCGGCTTCAAGGACGTGGTGTTCGTTACCTCCAGCTATGGCCTGGGCGAGACGGTGGTGCAGGGCGCGGTCAATCCCGACGAATTCTATGTGCACAAGCCGATGCTGGAACAGGGCAAGTCGCCTGTCATTCGCCGCAATATCGGTTCCAAGCTGCTGAAGATGGAATTTACCAACGAGGCCAAGGCCGGCCGCTCGGTCAAGACCGTCGACGTGCCGATCGAAATGCGCAACCGCTATTCGCTGGACGACGCCGAAGTGGTGGAGCTGGCCAAGTACGCCGTCATCATCGAAAACCACTACGGCCGTCCGATGGACATCGAGTGGGGCAAGGATGGCCGCGACGGCAAACTGTACATCCTGCAGGCGCGTCCCGAGACCGTCAAGTCGCAGCAAAAACCGACCGACGCGCAGCAGCGCTTCAAGCTCAAAGGCAGCGGCACGGTGCTGGCGCAGGGCCGCGCCATCGGCCAGAAGATCGGCGCGGGCCGCGTGCGCGTGATTCACGATCCGTCCGAAATGGAACGTGTGCAGCCGGGCGACGTGCTGGTGGCCGACATGACCGACCCTAACTGGGAACCGGTGATGAAGCGCGCTTCCGCCATTGTCACCAACCGTGGCGGGCGTACCTGCCACGCCGCGATCATCGCGCGCGAACTGGGCGTGCCGGCCGTTGTAGGTTGCGGCGACGCCACCGAGACGCTCAAAGACGGCATGCTGGTGACCGTGTCCTGCGCCGAAGGCGACGAGGGCATGATCTACGACGGCTTGCTGGAAACGGAAGTGTCGGAAGTGGCGCGCGGCGAACTGCCGCCGATCGCCACCAAGATCATGATGAACGTCGGGAACCCGCAGCTGGCGTTCGACTTCCAGTCGATCCCGAACGGCGGCGTCGGTCTGGCGCGTCTTGAGTTCATCATCAATAACAATATTGGTGTGCACCCGAAAGCGATTCTCGAGTATCCGAACATCGATGCAGATCTGAAGAAAGCGGTGGAGTCGGTCGCGCGCGGTCATGCCTCGCCGAAGGCCTTCTACGTCGACAAGCTGGCCGAAGGCATTGCCACGATCGCCGCGGCGTTCTGGCCAAAGCCGGTGATTGTGCGCCTGTCCGACTTCAAGTCGAACGAGTACAAGAAGCTGATCGGCGGTTCGCGTTACGAGCCGGATGAAGAAAACCCGATGCTGGGCTTCCGCGGCGCCGCGCGTTACCTGTCGCCCGATTTCGCCGAGTCGTTCGAGATGGAATGCGCCGCCATGAAGCGCGTGCGCAACGACATGGGCCTGACCAACGTCGAGATCATGGTGCCGTTCGTGCGTACGCTCGGCCAGGCTGAAAAAGTCGTCAATCTGCTGGCCAAGAATGGTCTCAAGCGCGGCGAAAATGGCCTGCGCCTGATCATGATGTGCGAAGTGCCGTCGAATGCGATCCTGGCCAACGAGTTCCTGCAGCACTTCGATGGTTTCTCGATCGGTTCCAACGATCTGACCCAGCTGACCCTGGGCCTGGACCGCGATTCGGGCATGGCTTTGCTGGCAGCCGATTTCGACGAGCGCGATCCGGCCGTCAAGGCGCTGCTGTCGATGGCGATCAAGGCGTGCCGCGATCAGGGTAAGTACATCGGCATTTGCGGCCAGGGACCATCGGACCACCCGGATTTTGCGGCGTGGCTGATGGGCGAGGGCATCGAGTCGATGTCGCTCAATCCTGATTCGGTGATCGATACCTGGCAGAAGCTCGCCGCGCTGTAAAACCGGTCTTCATACGCTGAACCGCCGTTCCTGCCGTTGCCAGGAGCGGCGGTTTTGCATTTGCGGGTCATCATTCAGTAGTTGACTCTTCTCCAAAACCCGCTAGACTAAGCGCATTAAAGTTAATCCAACAAGACCATTATAAATACTGACTTTCTAACAAATTCTCACCCTCGTCGTCCATCCCGGGCCACGGGGGTTTTTGCTTTTTATAACCTGGAGGAGTGTTATGGCTGACTGGACGTGGTGGCTGGCGCTGGCTGGCGCACTGGTAATTTTTGAACTTTTCACGGGCACGTTCTACATCCTGATGATCGCCGTTGGGGTGGCGTGCGGCGCCATCGCGGCGCTGATGGGCTACGGCCCATCGGGCCAGCTCCTGACCGCCGCCGTCGTCGGCGTGATCGCCACCGGGCTGCTGCACCGCAGCCGCTTCGGCGCGCCCGGGCGCCAGAACACCGCGCGCGATCCGAACGTGAACATGGACATCGGCCAGAGCGTCAACGTCGACACCTGGAGTGAAGGCAAGGCGCGCGTGATGTACCGCGGCGCGCCGTGGGATGTGGAACTCGGTCCGGGCGCACTGGCCGAAGCGGGCAGTTTCCGGATCGTTGAAGTGCAGGGCAGCCGCCTGATCGTCTCTAACAAATAAATAACAACAAACTGAAAGAGGTAAGCTATGGAAGTTTTCGGAGTGATGACAATCGTTCTCTTCATCGTGGCGCTGGTGTTCGTCTTCAAGACCATCAACGTGGTGCCGCAGCAGCACGCCTGGGTCGTCGAACGGCTCGGCAAATACCATGCGACCCTGGCTCCGGGCCTGAACATCGTGGTGCCGTTCATCGACCGCATCGCATACAAGCACATTCTCAAGGAAATTCCGCTCGACGTGCCGCCGCAGGTCTGCATCACGCGCGACAACACGCAGCTGCAAGTGGACGGCATCCTGTACTTCCAGATCACCGATCCGATGCGCGCCTCGTACGGCTCGTCGAACTACCTGGCGGCCATCACGCAACTGGCGCAAACCACGCTGCGCTCGGTGATCGGCAAGATGGAACTCGATAAAACCTTCGAAGAGCGCGATCACATCAACATCACCATCGTCAACGCCATCGACGAATCGGCTGCCAACTGGGGCGTGAAGGTCTTGCGCTACGAGATCAAGGACCTGACGCCCCCGGCGGAAATCCTGCACTCGATGCAGGCCCAGATTACCGCCGAACGCGAAAAGCGCGCCCTGATCGCCGCCTCCGAAGGGCGCAAGCAGGAGCAGATCAACATCGCCACCGGCGAGCGTGAAGCGGCGATTGCCCGCTCCGAAGGCGAGAAGCAGGCCTCGATCAACCGCGCCGAGGGCCAGGCCAAGGCCATCGTGGCGCTGGCCGAAGCGAACGCCGAAGCGTTGCGCCAGATCGGCGCCGCCATCCGCGAGCCGGGCGGGCAGGAGGCGGTCAACCTCAAGGTGGCGGAGCAGTACGTGGATGCGTTCTCGGAGCTGGCCAAGACCAACAATTCGATCATCGTGCCGGCCAACCTGGGCGAGATGAGCGGCTTGATCGCCAGCGCCATGCAAATCGTCAAAACCCAGAAGTAAGGAGCGGCCATGCGCGTGATCGTCATCACCGGGAGTTCGGACGGCATCGGAGCCGAAGTGGCGCGCCAGCTGGCGGCGCGCGGAGGCGCCGGCGTGGCGCTGGTGCTGGCGGCCCGCAACGGCGCCATGCTCGATGCGGTGGCCGGGCAGTGCCAGTCGCTCGGCGCGCAGACGCTGTGCGTGCCGACCGATGTATCGGTGCAGGCCGAGTGCATTGCGCTCATTGGCGCGGCGGTGGCGCGCTTCGGCCGCATCGATGCCCTGATCAACAATGCGGGACGCTCGGCGCACGCCTTGTTCGAGGAGGTGCAGGACCTGGGCTGGTACGAAGACTTGATGCGCGTGAACCTGTGGGGCAGCGTGTGGTGCACGCACGCGGCTCTGGCGCACCTGAAGGCGACGCGCGGCAGCATCGTGGCGGTATCGTCGCTGTCAGGGCTGGTCGGGGTTCCGGGGCGCACTGCGTATGCGGCGACCAAGTTTGCCATGGCCGGTTTTTTCGAATCCTTGCGCGCCGAATTAAAAGGCGCGGGAGTGAGCGTGACGACCGCGTATCCGGGCGTGGTGACCACGCAGATCCGCCATCGCGGCTACAACGCGGCGGGCCAGCAACTGGGCAAGAGCAGTTTGAAGGAAGAAGGCGCGATGTCGGTGGAGGAGTGCGCACGCCTGATCGTCGACGGCATGGAGCGGCGCAAGCGCGAGGTTGTGATGACCGCCAAAGGCAAGGTGGGGCGCTTTCTCAAGCTGGTTGCGCCGGGGATAATTGAGAAGATGGCGTTGGCGGCGGTAAAGGAACCGTAGCTGGCGGGAATGTAAGCGGAAATTCGCGCGTACTGCGCGAATTTCGGCATCATAGCGCGAGCGATCATGCTCCCAAGTTGCCTCCGTTTACGGCAGTCATCTCGTCGGTCATATCGACGCCGTTACCGGGGCCTGAATTCATCAGATACGCGGCATAGCTTCCGACGCCATCGTAGATCAAAGTTGTTAGAAAGCGTATCGCAAATTTACGAGCACCCCCGGATACTGCTTCAATGTCGCTTGCACTCATCTCTTCCATTGCTAGCTCCTTAAGTCGCTTATCGGGTGATAAGAATCTCTATCCTAGGTTTGGAAGTGCCGAGCAGTATTGATATGGGAAATCATGTTGTTCAATAACCCGTATTAAGAGTCAACGTTGACCATTGTTTTGATAGTGATCAACGCGGTGCTTATTCATGGAAATGCTGTCTGGTAATCGACCGCCCTAAATGCGAGGATACGGCACGTCACTTACTTTAAGGCAACCATGTCGGCCATTCTAAAAACCCCAGAGCTCAGGAGCGGCGGCCTATGGCAGACCTGTCTGCTGAGCTATGCGACAGCGCTGTTTCTTTCTTTTTGCTTATTGGTAGTAGCCGATTCAATCGCCCTGCAGTTTGACATTGTCATGTCTGATCCGCCGTCGCGCTCGGCAACATTAGCCGAATTTTTTGGTACCATTTTTTTTGCGCCGGTCCTCGAAACACTTCTGGTCGGACTGACTATCAAGGCTCTTTCCAGATTTTTCCATCGACCATTTGTGATCGCCAGCATATCCGCACTGATTTTTGGAGGCGCCCATGGCCTGGTCGCCGTATCGTGGTTTTTTGGAACGGTTTGCTCATTTTTCGCCTACTCGTACGCGTATGTTTACTGGAGTAGCCGATCACTCCGTAAAGCGTACGTGGCGGCATGCGCGCCCCATATGCTGATCAACCTTACCGCGATGACCTTGGTTTGCTTGGGAAATTAATGCTGTCAACTGTTGTGCAGCAGGCAAGAACAAGGTTCGGTACCCCAATATGGGTTTATCTGCAAGCGCGGGCCACGCCGCGCTCGGCGTCGGCAATGGCCGCATTGCGATTTTCATCCGCCAAATAGTGGCGCTCCCCCTTTTTGTCGATCTGGACGACGCGCCCATCGCGGCGGACATGCGTCAGTTGCTGGCGCGCATTGGTGCATTCGATCGCCTTGTTGCTCGCCCGAATCTTCGCATTCTCGGCGTCGAGCTTCTCCGCAGCGAGCTTTTGCTGATTTTCGCTTTTGGCCGGCGCGTCAGACGCGGCTTTCGGTACGGGCGCGGACTTGGCCGCTACCACCGGTGCGCTCGGCGGCGCGGCCTGCGTCAGCGGCGGCAGCGACGCGCCCGGCTTGCGGGCCGGGTCCCAGTTGGCGCCCGGCCGGTCATCCGCGTATTTCTCGCGCTGTTGCTCCTGTTGTCTTTCCAGCTTGCTCTTCGCGTTGCGTTCGGCCAGCGTCGGCATCTTTTGCGAGCGCGCGCCAGGCAGATCGCACGGCGCGTTCTGGAATGTGTAGTGGCCGTTGGCCCCCTTGCATTTGTTCAGGCCCGCGTGAGCGCCAGTGCTGAGGGCTGCGAGGATGAGCGCGAGGTAAAGCGGACGTGTTTGCATGCTGATGAGGATATTCTTTTGAAGTAATAGGGCAGACCCGGGCAGGCCGGGCGTCGCGTGGATTTTGGCAGTAATACAATTTTTTCGCAAGCAACATTGTTCAAGCACACAAGCGCCGCCCTGCGTTAAGCATCGCTAAAGATCGTCCGCGTATAACTCTGTTCACCATTAACAGAGGAGGGTGATATGAAAAAGCTGGTACGCGAGAATAAGGGTTGGTTACTGTTTCTGTTGTTATTCGGTGTCTTCCGAACCGCCATTGCGGACTGGAATCCGATTCCGTCGGGGTCGATGCGTCCGAACCTGCTCGAAGGCGATGTCGTCTTCGTCAACCGCCTCGCGTATAACGTCAAGATTCCGCTGACCGATGTGGTGCTGGCGCGCGTGGGCGAGCCGCAGCGCGGCGATGTGGTGACGTTTTCGTCGCCCACTGATGGCACCCGCCTCATCAAGCGGCTGGTGGCGCTGCCCGGCGACATCGTCGAAATGCGCGATGAACAGCTGATTATCAACGGTCGGAGCGCCAGCTACGCTGCGGCCGGCACGGCCATGGAGCCGCTCGCCGACGCGGCCCCCATCGCCGTTCGGCGTATCGACGAAACCTTCGATGGCCACCGCCGCCGCATTCAGGTCATCCCGGAACTGATGGCGTTGCGCAACTTCGGGCCGGTGGCGGTGCCCAGGGATCAGTTCATGATGCTGGGCGATAACCGCGACCGCAGCGCCGATTCGCGCATGGTCGGCATGGTGCCGCGCCATCTGCTGATCGGGCGCGCCGAGCGCATTCTGGCCTCGGCCGATATCGACGGCAACTGGATGCCGCGCATGGAACGCTTCGGCATGAAGACGCCCTGAGCCGGCCTACCGCCATCGCCAACAAGTATCTGTTGTAGTTTTAATACAATTTCCCAGCATTCTTTATCCGTATTCAATCGGTAACTCCGTCTGATGCATCGTAGCAGTCCCCGATGCGCGGACGGATGAATCCACCTTTCTTCCCTGCGTAAGCGGAGGCCGGCCAACCATGGTCCCGGCCATGCCGTACTTTTCTTACGATAAAAACAGGGAGACAACAAGATGATTCTCAACGAGCGATGGCGCGCGCGCCTTTGCGCACTGGCGCTGGCGGCCGCTTTTCCCGTGGCGGCGAGCGCCGGCAATACCGGCGTGGCGTTTGTGCACGGCACCGGCAACCATCCCGACGCCACCAACGAATACTGGACCCGCGAGATGATCGACGCGGTGCGCAAGGGCTTGCCCAATCCCGCGCTGTACGTGGTCGTCGCGTGCGACTTTTCCAAGTACGCGTGGGCGCCAGAAGCGAGCGGTTGCCTCGGCAAGCAGCTGAGCGCCTTCATCGCCGCCAATAACATCACCGACATGGTGGTCGAGACCCATTCCCACGGCGGCAACATGATGCGCTGGCTAATGTCGAACCCGACCCAGGACAGCCGCTTTCCCGGCATCATCAAGACCATCCGCTGGGTCAACGCGCTGGCGCCATCGTCGCTGGGCACCCCGCTGGCCGACGCCACCATCAGCGGCAACGTGTTCGAATCCTCGCTGGGCTGGCTGATGGGCCAGAAGTCGGACGCGGTGCGCATGCAGCAGGTGAGCTGGATGGCCAACTACAACGCCACCTGGATGTACGGCACGGCCGGCCGCCCGGCGCTGCCCAAGAACTTTTATGCGGTGGTCGGCACCGACGTCAAGACCATGGTCTTCGACAGCGCCAGCTACTGCGGCGGCTATCCATCCCAGCTGGGGCTGGAAATCACCCAAGCCTGGCTGCCGGCCTGCTCGGATGGCTTCCTGTCGTGCGCCAGCCAGGCCGGTGCGGGCAGCACCTGGTTCCAGGACAAGGCCAAGCTGGGCGGCGAGACCTTGTCGCACAACCAGAGCCGCCGCCCTTGCTTCGGCCTCGACGCTCTCCTGCGCAACGATCTGTAACCGGACTCAAAACATGCTTACCAAACACCAACTGTCCTTCCTCCTGCCCGTTTTGCTGGGCACCCTTTGCGGCAGTGCCGGCGCGGCCAGCCGCCTGGAGCTGCTGCCGGCCCAGGCGGGCGACCTTGCCGCGCCGGCCGCGCTGGCCCGCTCGAGCCGCATGAGCATGGCCATGGCGGCGCCCGAAGGCCGGCGCGACGCGGTCGCCGTCAGCTGGGCCGCCGGTGCGCAGCCGCTGGCCAAACCCGTGCCATTTGCCGGCGAAAGCCGCGAATACTACACCGAAGTGAGCGGTGCCGAACTGGCCGCCGGGGTGGCGATCCGCACCAGCGCGGCGCAGGCCGTGGTCCGGGTCCAGCCGACCGGCGCGGCCAGCGCGCGCGGCGTCAAGCCGATCGATCCGCGCGCCATCGGCGTGCGTACCGCGCAGGGCAAGGACTTCAACAACGGCGCCGGCATGGACATGCTGGTCGACGCCGACCGCCTGGCCAAGGCCGGCCATGGCTTCGCCCAGGGCACCTCGGCGTTCCGGCTGCATCCGTCGCTGGGCGCGGGCAGCTTCACGCTGCGGGCCGATGCTCCCGCCGATGCGGGCGCGCGCTACCTGGTCAACGTCGTCGAGCCGGCAAGCACGGTTGCGCTGACCCTGCGCACCGACGCGGTCCATTACCTGCACGGCCAGGAACTGGTGATCCATGCCGACGCGCTGGAGCCGGCCGCACGGGCCGCCATGCCTGGCGCCGCCCTGCAACGCCGCACGCTCGACAAGATGGCCGCCGTGCTGGTCTCGCCCGCTGGACGCACGTTTCCGCTGGAGTTCAAGCGCGGCCGCGACGGCTTGCTGACGGCGCGCCATCAGCTCAACGCCGACGAAAACCCGGCGCCGGGCCTGTGGGAGGTAAGGGCGGGGGCCGAAGCGGGCAGCGGCAACACGGCTGTTAAGCGCACCCTGCGCATGGGCGTGGCGGTCGCCATGCCGCAGGCGCGCTTCGACGGCAACGTCAACCTGATCGACCAGGCCGACAAGCTCGTCGCGCGCTTCGGCGTCGAGGTCGGCGCGGGCGGGCGCTATGAAGTACGCGCACTCCTGTACGGCATGGTCAACGGCGCCATCGCGCCGGTGGCGGTGGCGCATTCGGCTGCGTGGCTCGAACCGGGCGCCGGCAACATCGAACTCGCGTACGACGCGGCCTTGCTGGCCGGCGTGCGCGGACCGTACGAACTGCGCGACCTCAGTCTGCTCGATCAGAGCCGGGTCGGGCTGCTGCATCGCCAGCAGCGCGGCCTGGTCATCGACGAGCGCGAAGCGCTGCGCACCGGCCTGCGCGTGGCGCAAAGCGCCGCTGGCGGCACCGCGGCGATTCCGCGCAAACCTGCGCAATAACCTACTCACCACCACCGAAGGAAATCCTGTATGAAAGCTGTAATCAAGCTGGTACCACTGGCCCTGGCCATGGCCGCCTGCCTCCCCGCCAAGGCGTGGAACACCGAAACCCACCGCCAGATCGTGCTCGACGCGGTGCAGTTCATGAAGACGCACCCGAACCAGACCAAGTACGCCAAGCTGCTCGCCGGCGTTAACAAGGCCGGCTACACGATGGACCAATTCGCCGCCGCCATCGGGCAGGGCGCGCACGACGTCGACTACTTCCAGGATACCTATCTGTGCGGCGCCACCAGCGGCAATTGCCAGACCTCGCCCGCCTGGGGCGCGGGTTCGGACCTGGCGCGCTATACCTCGTACTGGCATTTCCAGAGCCATACCCATGGCGCTGACGTGCATGGCAACGACTTCGGCGGCTACAACTACCAGAAGATGAACAACGCCGGCGATATCGATACGCTGGCAGCGACCTGGCTGGTCAACGACTACCTCGACGACGGCCCCGGCAACATGGGCGGCTGGTTCGGCGATTCGTCCAAGTACAACAGCTACGGCATCACCGAAGCGCGCTACCGCCAGGGCAGCTACTCGACGCGCGCCATGTATGAGGATTACCAGGCGTTCCCGTTCCAGCCGATCGACAACCTGGGCCAGTACTTCTTCAGCCGCTTCCTGCAGGCGCCGTCGGCCCAGACGCTCGGCTTCGTGCTGCACACCACCGACCTTCTGCAGCCGCACCACACGTTCGGCACGCTGGCGAACAACCATTCGGGCTGGGAAAACTGGGTCACCGACTACTACAGCAGCGAAAAGCTGAACGACCCGGCGCTGGTGCTGGCCGCGCTGGCGGACTTCACGCCACTGGCGGCCAACGCCACCGACATCCGCGCCATGCTGACCCAGGGCGGCACCTACTCGTACAAGTACGGCGGCGCGGTGCTGTCCTCGAGCGACCATGCGGTGCGCCGCGGCGTCGCCAAAAAAATGGTGCCGCACTCAATCGCGCTGGTGGTGCGCCTGCTCGACCGCGCCGCCGAACGCATGGCCATCTAGATCCGCTTTACCGGCACCGGCGCAGCGCCGGTGCCATTGCTCCACTTACAAAATATAAAAAGAATTGAAGAATTCAAAATGAAGAGTTTAATTACCATCCCATTGTTCTCCGTGGTGCTGCTTGGCGCGGCCAGCGCGCAGGCCGGGCCGACGTGGGATAGCTACGTCAAGGATAGCTGCCAGGCCAACGGCACGCGCCAGTGGTCGGCCAAGCTCAAGGGCGACACCGGCAATATGACCCTGGACCAGGTTTGCAAGAGTGTGGTCGGTGTCAAGGTCGGCGGCACCTCGCTGACCGCCTTGCCGAACCGTTGCGTCAGTTATGCGCTGGCTGGCTGGTGGGGCGAATGGAATGTGCCCGACACCAGCTGCGCGCCATCGTTTCACCCGGTGGAGAAGGGCGCCTGTTCCGGCACCAAATTCGGCGCGCGCGTGTATTCGGCACGGGTCAACTTTGTCCCGCCGGGCATGAGCTGGGAAACCGCCTGCCGCAGCGTCAAGGTGGCCAACATCGCCGGCTGGGAGCAGCCGCGCTTTCCCGACCGCTGCCTGAACAAGGGCACCGGCGAATGGGGCGAATGGGATTCGATGGATGGCTCCTGCCAGTCGAGCTTCGGCCCGCCCGAAAAGAAGCAGTGCAGCGCCAACGGCAAGCGCCTGTACACGGCGCGCCTGGAGAACACCTACACCGACTGGGATTACTCGTGCAAGCACACCAGCGCCAATATCGCCGGCCAGGCTTTCAGCAAGCCCGATCGCTGCGTGAAAGAGGTCACCGGCGAGTGGGGCGAATTCAACGTCAACGACAGCAGCTGCGCGCCCAAGTGGACCAATGTGACCAAGGGCCGCTGCTCCGATTCGGGACGCCGCATCTTCATGGCCAAGCTCAATATGGATAATCTGGGCGACTTCGGGCTGACGTTCGCCAAAGCGTGCACGGAGACCGGCGCCACCATCCACGGCCCGTCGGGCGACATCGCCTTCAAGCGGCCGACCCGCTGCACCGCGCCCGACAGCGGCGAATTCGAAGTATTCGACAGCACTTGCAGCCCGGCCAACGACAGCAACATCGCCGCGCCCGCGGGATCGTTCATCAAGTCGACCGCTCACGTGGAATTGAGCTGCAACGACGTGTGCGCCAACAGCACCGGTAACTGGGGTTTTCCGGCCGGCGCCTGCGTGAAGGGATCGATCAACGATGGCCCGAATGCCGGCAAGGCGATCACCTGCGGCGAGAAACCGGCCTCGCTGTACGCGGGAGCGACCGCCATGTCGTGCACCTGCGCGCCGCCGGCGACCGGCTTTGCCGACACCCACGCGCACCAGATGGCGCACCTGGGCTTCGGCGGGAGGGCTTTTGTGGGCAAGGCGTTCGGTCCGATCGAAGAGGCGCTTCCATGGTGCGACGACGTGCACGGCCCCGGCGGCGCGCTCGATAGCGTGACCAATGTCATCGGCGGCTTCGAAGGCCTCGCGGGACCCGGTCACAAAGTGGGCGGCTTCCCGCAGTATGACGGCTGGCCGCGCTGGAACAGCCTGACGCACCAGCAGATCTACGAGGATTGGCTCAAGCGCGCGGTCGATGGCGGCATGCGCCTGATGGTCATGCACGCGGTGAACAACCAGGATATTTTCGGTGTCCCGATGTTCGCGGGCAAGGCTGCTGGCCGCACCAAGGAAGACATGGAAGCGGTCGATCTGCAGCTGGCCGAAGCGTTCAGGATGCAGCAGCACATCGACAACAAGGCCGGCGGCGCGGGTCTGGGCTGGTACCGCATCGTCAAGACCCCGGCCGAAGCGCGCGCCGTCAACGCGCAGGGCAAGCTGGCGGTGGTGCTGGGCATGGAGGTGGATCACCTGTTCGACTGTTATTCCGACAAGGACGGCGCCTTCGGCGACGGCGTCAAGAACTGCGACGCTGCCTTTATCGAAACCCAGCTGACCAAGTACTTCAACATGGGCGTGCGCCACCTGCATCCGATTCACTTCAAGGAAAACGCCTTCGGCGGCGCCGCGCTGTACAACGCGGGCACCTGGGACAGCCAGTCGCACGATTGTTCGGCCGACGGCTATTCCAAGATCTGCGGCAGCATCGGGCTCAAACCGTCGGGCAAGGCCCTGGTGCGCGGCATGATGAAGCGTGGGATGCTGATCGATGTCGACCACATGGACCGGATTACCTTCCGCGACACGATGACGATGACCGAGCAGCATGGATATCCGGTCATCAGCGGCCACGTGGGCCTGGTCGATGCGTCCGCACCCGGCGGCGACCGGCGTCACGAGGGCAACCTCAAGGACGAGGAAGTCAAGCGCATCCTCGCCGGCGGCGGCATGGTGTCCCTGATTACTGCGCAAGGTCACCGCGACGAGACGCCGACCGCGCGTCGTGCCGGCCTGCCGGTGGTGCCTCACGATTGCGGCGCTACGTCGCAGACCTTCGCCCAGACCTATCTGCACCTGCTGTCGCTGGCAGGGCCGAATGGCCGGATCGGTTTCAGCACCGACTTCAACGGCTTTGCCGGCGAACCGGCGCCGCGCTTCGGCGTCGACGGCTGCTTCTTTCAGAAGGAAATTGGCGCCGCACAGGTCAATCCAACCCAGTACCCGCTGAGCATTGCGGTCAAGGGCAGCCCCTCGGTCCTCGGCCGCAGCAAGATCGGCGAGCGCACGTTCGATATCAATGGCGATGGCCTGGCGCATATCGGCATGCTGCCCGACTTTATCGCCGACCTGCGCACCCAGGGCTTGCGCCAGCCTGACCTGGCGCCGCTGATGAATTCGGCTGAGAGCTATATCCGCATGTGGGAGCAAGCGGTTGCCAAGAGCACGTCCGTGCCCTAAGCTAGCGCAAATGCACCGGCGCCACGCCGCAACGCTGCCTCTGGCCGGCGTTGCGGCGACGCGCTTTTCCTGCCGATCCGCCACCTGATGTCTGGAGCACCATGTTCATTAAATTAAGCCTGCCGGCGGCCTTGCTCGGCCTGGCCCTGGGCGGTTCCGTCCATGCGGCCACGCCCGCCAAGCCCGCCAAACCCTACGCCGATGTCGAGAAGGCGGTCGCCCCCTTGCTCGGCAATGTTCCGATCGAGAAAATTTCGCCCAGTAAATTCGGCACCCTGCTGGAAGTGGTCACACCCCGCGGCCTGATCTACACCGACAAAACCGGGTCCTTCGTTCTCTTCGACGTGACCGCGATCGATACCCGCACCCAGGAAAACCTGACCGAACAGCGCAACAACGAACTGGGCAAGTTCGAGTTTGCCGATCTGCCGCTGAAAGACGCGATCAAGACCGTGCGCGGCGACGGCTCGCGCGTGATCGCCACCTTCGAGGATCCGAACTGCGGCTATTGCCGCAAGCTCATCGGCGAGCTGAAAAAGGTGGACAATCTGACCGTCTACACCTTTTTGGTGCCGATCATGGCGGCCGATTCGGCCACTAAATCGGCGGCGATTCTGTGCTCGCCCGATCCGGCCAAGACCTGGGTTTCGCACATGACCGACAACAGCCCGCTGCCGGCCGCCACCGACTGCGCCACCCCGCTCGAACGCAACGCCGCCCTGTATCACAAGCTGCGCCTGAACGGCACGCCGGCCATCCTGTTCCAGTCCAATACCAGGACCCCGGGCTATATTCCGGCCGAGCGCATCGAAGCGCGCCTGGCAGGGGGCAAGTAGCAATCGCTGCCGGGCCCGGTGACGTTTCCAAAATGCCGGTAAAATTACGGGCTCGGTTGCCCGCACTGTCGCGGTGCCGTTTTTGAATAAGGCACGTCTGGCATGCAGCGAATGTTAACAGTCATTTTGGCTTGTATCGGGATGGTGGGTGCGCTCGCGATCGATACCTATCTGCCATCCATCCCGGCGATCGGACGCGAATTCGCGGTCGGTCCGCTGGCGGTGCAGCAAACGCTCAGTGTGTTCCTGTTCACCTTTGCGTTCATGATGCTGTTTTACGGCACGCTGTCCGATTCGTTCGGGCGCCGCCCGGTGATCCTGATTTCGCTGGTGGTCTACACGCTGGCCTCGCTCGGGGCCGCGTTTGCGCCCAGCTTCGGCGTGCTGCTCGCTTGCCGCGCGTTGCAGGGGCTGGCGGCGGGCGCCGGCCCGGTGATCGGGCAGGCCATCGTGCAAGACCGCTTTTCGCACGACCAGGCGCATGCGCAGCGCATCATGTCGCACATCATGATGGTGTTCGGGCTGGCCCCGGCCATCGCGCCGGTGCTGGGCGGCTATCTGCACGTGCATTTCGGCTGGCGCTCGACGTTCGTGTTCCTGGCCGTGTTCGGCGTGCTGATGCTGCTGCTGGTGTACCGCGGCTTGCCGGAGAGCTTGCCGAAGACCCAGCGCCATGCCTTTCATGGCGTCGAGATCGCGAAAAACTATCTCAAGGTGCTGCGCCATCCGCAGTTTCTCCTGCTGTCGCTGGCTGTGGGACTGGCGTTCAGCGGCTTGTCGCTGTACATCGGCGCGGCTGCCAATTTCATCATGGATATCCTGCACCTGCCGGAAACCGCCTTTGCGTGGCTGTTCATTCCCATGATCGGCGGCATGGTGGTCGGCTCGGCCTGGGGCGGCAAGGCGACCGCGCGCATCGCACCGGCCAAGATGATGTGGCTGGGATTCGGCATCATGGGGGCGGGCAGCGTGATCAGCATTGCCTACAACCTGATGTTCGTGGCGCAGGTGCCGTGGGCGGTGCTGCCGCTGGCGGTGTACACCTTCGGACTGGCGGTGGCGATGCCGGCCATTCAGGTCGGCGCCTTGTCGCTGTTTCCGGACAATCGCGGGCTGGCCTCGTCGATGATGTCGTTTATCCAGACGATGGCGTTTGCGCTGGTGTCGGGCATGCTGGCGCCGTTGCTGTTCGACAGCGCGCTGAAACTGGCGTGCGGGGTGGGCGGCTCGCTGGTGCTGAGCTTCCTGTGCTGGCGCCTGAGCCTGATGGTGGCGCGGCCTGCGGTGCAGCTGGCATGACATCCGTCGTTCCTGCCACTGGCAGAAGCGACGGTGTTACTGGCTGCCGCTGAGGGCGCTTCCTAGCGGCTATGCGTCTTCATCGCCGCGGCAACTTCACGCTTGCCGTCGCGTTCTTTCTCGGTGGCACGCTTGTCGTGCTGCTTCTTGCCCTTGGCAAGTCCGATCTCGCACTTGACCCGTCCACCCTTGAAATGCAGGTTGATCGGCACCAGGGTATATCCCGAGCGCTCGACCTTGCCGATCAGCTTGTCGACTTCGGCACGGTGCAGCAGCAGCTTGCGCGTGCGTACCGCTTCCGGGTGGGTGAATGAGGATGCGGTCGCCAGCGCGCTGATGTGCGCGCCGAACAGGAACAGCTCGTCCCCGCGCACGACCACGTACGCCTCCTTGATCTGGACGCGCGAATCGCGAATCGCCTTGACTTCCCATCCTTCGAGCACGATACCGGCTTCGTACCGGTCCTCGATGAAGTAGTCGTGGAATGCTTTTTTATTGTCAACAATACTCATGAAATGGCTAAAACGCGCGGTTCGGTTAAACTACTGATGCAAGATACCCAACATCATAGCAAACGGTTGATTAATGGCAGTAGTACACAAAACAGTATTTTTGGCTTACAGCGCCGAACAGATGTTCGATCTGGTGGCCAAAGTGGAAGATTATCCCAAATTCCTGCCCTGGTGCGGCGGCGTGAAGCTCATCGAGCGGACCGACGACACACTGGTCGCTTGCCTGGCGATTCACTTCCATGGCGTGAAGCAAAGCTTCACAACCCGCAACATCAACACGCGGCCGACCCAGATGAAGATGAAGCTGGTCGACGGCCCGTTCAAATGCATGGATGGCACCTGGACCTTCAAGGCGCTGCGGGCCGATGCCTGCAAGGTCGAATTCGACCTGCACTACGAATTTTCAAGCATGATACTCGAACAATTGATCGGGCCCGTGTTCGGCGTGATTGCCAACAGCATGGTCGACTCGTTCTGCAAGCGCGCCGAGACGGTCTATGGGTGATCCAGCGGCGGAAAAATTCACGGTCCAGGTGTGCTACGCGACGGCGTTGCGCGAGTACCTGCAGGAGTTGACGGTGGAGCAGGGCTGCACGATCGAACAGGCAATCCGCCAAAGCGGCGTGCTCGACGCCATTCCCGGAATCGACCTGGCGCTCCAGCCGGTCGGCCTGTACGGCAAGAAAAAGCCGCTGGAGACGGTCTTGCGGGCGCGCGACCGCATCGAAATCTACCGGCCGCTGGTGGCCGACCCGAAAGAGTCGCGCCGCAAGCGGGCTGAAAAAAAGGCTCAGCCAGGCTGAGCCGCGACCATCCTTACTTGCACCCTGCGGCGATCGACTTGTTGGCGCGCGCAATTTCCGCCGTGCGCTGGGTGTCGTCCATGAACGTGCGTTCGCCGTTCTTGTCGGTCGAACTCACGCGCGTGCCTTGTTCCAGGGTGCGCTTGTAAGTGCGGGCGCTTTCGCAGGCGACTTTATTGGAGGCCTTCCTGGTGGCTTCTTCGCCGGCTTTCTTTTGCTCGTCTTCCTTGGCCTTGGTGCGCTTGCGGTACTCGGCTTCGCGGTCGGCCAGGCTAGGCGGCACCTTGTCGTCGGCGCTCATTGGCTTCGATGCTGGCGCTTGCACGTCGTCCGTCTTCGGCGCGACCGCGGCAGCGGTTGGCGACTTGATAATGTTCTTGGCCGGCACGCCGGGCGGCGGCGGGCGATCCGAGAATTGCTTGGTGCCATTCGCGTCGACCCACACGTATTGCGCTGAAGCCACGGTGGCGAACAGCATCAGTGCGCCTCCGGCCAGCAGCTGCAATGTTCGTTTTCCGATAAGGTTGACCATGTAAATCTTTCCGTTAGTAATCAATCCCCGATTTCGCCATGATTTGCCCGCCGTGTCAACGAACTTGACGGCTTTTCGGGCATTTTGAGGGCTTCAAGAGACGGCGCACAGGAACTTCTGTATAATTCACTTTTGCGCCAATAGGAAAATGCTATGCGTCTACTTCAAAAAGCACTCACGTTCGATGATGTGCTGCTCGTCCCGGCTTACTCGAATGTCCTGCCAGCCGACACCTCCCTCAAGACCCGCCTGACCCGTAATATTGCCCTGAATATTCCCTTGCTGTCCGCAGCGATGGATACGGTCACTGAAGCGCGCCTTGCCATTGCCATGGCGCAGGAGGGCGGCATCGGGATCATCCACAAGAATCTGTCGCCGAAGGACCAGGCCCGTGAAGTAGCGCGCGTAAAACGTTTCGAGGCCGGCGTGCTGCGCGACCCGATCACGATTCCGCCGAGCATGAAAATCCGCGACGTGATCGCCCTGACCGAACAGTACGGCATCAGCGGCTTCCCTGTGGTGGAAGGCAAGACCGTGGTCGGCATCATCACCAACCGCGATTTGCGTTTTGAAGAAGAGCTCGACGCCGAGGCGCGCGAGAAGATGACCCCGCGTGAGAAGCTGGTGTACGTCAAGGAAGATGCCGATACCGCCGAAGCGAAGCGCCTGATGAACAAGCACCGCCTTGAGCGCGTGCTGGTCGTCAACGATGAATTCGAGCTGCGCGGCCTGATCACCGTCAAGGATATCCAGAAGTCGCACGAGCACCCGTTCGCCTCCAAAGACGCGCAGGGCAAGCTGCTGGTCGGCGCCGCCGTCGGCGTGAGCCAGCGCGACGAAGAGCGCATCGAGCTGCTGGTCGCGGCCGGCGTGGACGTGCTGGTGGTCGATACCGCCCACGGCCACTCGCAGGGCATCCTCGACCGCGTGAAGTGGATCAAGGTGCGCTTCCCGCACGTGGACGTCATCGGCGGCAACATCGCCACGGCGGCCGCCGCGCTGGCGCTGGTGGAACATGGCGCGGATGCGGTCAAGGTCGGCATCGGCCCCGGCTCGATCTGCACCACGCGTATCGTGGCCGGCGTGGGCGTGCCGCAGATCACCGCGATCTCCAACGTGGCGGCGGCGCTGGCCGGTACCGGCGTGCCGTGCATCGCCGACGGCGGCATCCGCTTCTCGGGCGACATTTCCAAGGCACTGGCCGCGGGCGCATCGACCGTGATGATGGGCTCCATGTTCGCCGGCACCGAAGAAGCGCCGGGCGAAGTGATCCTGTACCAGGGCCGCAGCTACAAATCGTACCGCGGCATGGGTTCGCTGGGCGCGATGGCGGACGGTTCGGCCGACCGCTATTTCCAGGACGCGGCGGCCAAGGCCGACAAGTTCGTCCCGGAAGGCATCGAAGGCCGCGTTGCCTACAAGGGCAGCGTGCTGGCGATCATTTACCAGCTGGTCGGCGGCGTGCGCCAGTCGATGGGCTACTGCGGTTGCGCCTCCATCGACGAGCTGCGCGAAAAAGCGGAGTTTGTCGAGATCACCTCGGCCGGCATGCGCGAATCGCACGTGCACGACGTGCAGATCACCAAAGAAGCGCCGAACTACCGTTCCGGCGAATAAAGGCGAGCAAAACGCGGCGACAAGTTCGCCGCGTTGTTTTTGGCGCGGGCATCCGTTGCCCACGAGCGCCGCCCAACGGCACCCATTTTGTCATTTCTCCTGGCCCTACATGCACTCTAAAATCCTCATTCTCGATTTCGGCTCCCAAGTTACCCAGCTGATCGCCCGCCGCGTGCGCGATGCCGGCGTGTTCTCCGAAGTATTCCCGTATGACGTCAGCGACGAATTCGTGCGCAATTACGGCGCCGCCGGCGTGATCCTGTCGGGCAGCCACAGCTCCACCCTGGAAGGCGACGCCCCGCGCGCGCCGCAGGCCGTGTTCGAGCTGGGCGTGCCGGTCCTGGGCATCTGCTACGGCATGCAGACCATGGCGGCCCAGCTGGGCGGCAAGGTCGAAAACGGCCTGGTGCGCGAATTCGGCTACGCCGAAGTGCGTGCGCGCAGCCATACCGCGCTGCTGAACGGCATCAACGACTTTGTCACCGACGAAGGCGACGGCATGCTCAAGGTCTGGATGAGTCACGGCGACAAGGTGCTCGACATGCCGCCAGGCTTCAAGCTGATGGGCGACACCCCGAGCTGCCCGGTGGCCGCCATGGCCGATGAGGAGCGCCGCTTCTACGCGCTGCAGTTCCATCCGGAAGTGACGCACACGTCGCAGGGCAAGGCCATTCTCGGCCGTTTCGTGCACGAGATTTGCGGCTGCAAGTCGGAATGGAACATGCCCGACTACATCAGCGAAGCGGTGGCCAAGATCCGCGAGCAGGTCGGTACCGACGACGTCATCCTCGGCCTGTCCGGCGGGGTCGATTCGAGCGTGGCGGCGGCGCTGATCCACCGCGCCATCGGAGACCAGCTCACCTGCGTATTCGTCGACCATGGCCTCTTGCGCCTGGACGAGGGCAAGATGGTGATGGACATGTTCGCCAAGAACCTCGGCGTGAAGGTGCTGCGCATCGATGCCGAAGACCAATTCCTCGGGCACCTGGCCGGCGTGGCCGATCCGGAAGCGAAGCGCAAGATCATCGGACGCGAGTTCGTCGAAGTGTTCCAGGTCGAAGCGGGCAAGCTGAAGAACGCCAAATGGCTGGCGCAGGGCACGATTTATCCGGACGTCATCGAAAGCGCCGGCAAGGGCAAGAAAGGGCAGACCATCAAGAGCCACCACAACGTGGGCGGTTTGCCGGAAACGCTGAACCTGAAATTGCTCGAACCGCTGCGCGAACTGTTCAAGGATGAGGTGCGCAAGCTCGGCGTGGCGCTCGGCTTGCCGCACGATATGGTGTACCGCCATCCATTCCCGGGTCCTGGCCTGGGCGTGCGTATTCTGGGCGAAGTGAAGAAGGACTTCGCCGACCTGCTGCGCCAGGCCGATGCGATCTTCATCGAAGAACTGCGCAACACGCCGTGCGACCTGCCGGCGCTGGAAAGCATCGACGCCGGTGCGGCGCCGAAGAACTGGTACGAAGCGACCAGCCAGGCGTTTGCCGTGTTCCTGCCGGTCAAATCGGTGGGCGTGATGGGCGATGGCCGCACGTATGAGTACGTGGTGGCGCTGCGCGCGGTGCAGACGCTGGACTTCATGACGGCGCAGTGGGCGCATTTGCCGCACAGCTTGCTGGGCAAGGTGTCGAACCGCATCATCAATGAAGTGCGCGGGATCAACCGGGTGGTGTACGACATTTCCGGCAAACCACCGGCAACGATCGAGTGGGAATGATGTCAGAGATGGCATGAGCCGGCAGGCTCATGCACTTTGTTCGAACTAAGCCTCTGATTTCAGGGGCTTTTTTTTGCCCGTGCGGCACAGCTTGGCATTGATGGGCAATGCGAAGCAACGCTATTTTGAAGCCGCTCGAGAAGGGCTACAAGGTTCCTGATCGGGACGGATTGTACGTGGCAGTATTAAAAACCGGAAAAATTTCGTTTCGTTACAATTATCGAATCAATGGACGTCAGTAGACATTAGTACTGGGGCAATATGGCGTTGGGGGACTTACGCTCAGCGAAGCACGCGAAAAGCTAAACGAGGCAAAGAGAGCGCTTGCGGCAGGCAATTCGCCTTCGCGGGAAAAAGCGCGGGAAAAACTTAAACAGCGTTCCTTGAATGATTTCGGCGAATGGTTTGAGAGGTGGATTGCACGGCACGACATGGCAGATTTCAGAAAGAAATTCGCCACTGAAGGCACGAAATTGACGGATTCGAACGAATTTTCTCCCGTCCGCCGCACTCAGGACGCAACTTGGGTTTGCTGCCGGCCAAGGAACCTGCGGGCAAGCACCAGGTTGGTGAAGGTACTGCTCAGAGATCTGCGAACAGGCGGAAACGGTCAGATCGTTTGGAGTCTGCCGTAACTGCAACCGAATTTGGGATGGCCAAAACCGGGGTTATTATCGCAATAACGCCTGGAGAATTTGCGTAACGTGTTCCCAAGAACAATGCCATTGCGTCGTCTGTCGCGCACAGGTAAACGAATCTCCCTCACACTATCGCGACTATGCAATGCGTTCGACTGTCGGCTTCGGGGCAAGCGGACAGGCGCGGTCGAGGTCGGGAATGTTGGCCTTTGCGGCAACATAGCCTGAAATCGGCTGTTCCAAGTCATTTGAACGTGCGCTGGTCAAATGCGAACCTGGAAAAAATCCGCTATCGAGCAGGTATCAACCAACGCTACTCAATGGAGCACTTTGACGAACTTGAAACATGAGGACAAAGCGCTGAGCGGCCGGGTAACGATTCGGTGCTAGAGTGGTTTTCTTCACCACATTGCAAGCATGCGCGGCGCCGGTAAACGTCGCATCCTGCTTGCTACGCCCAATGTTTATGTCGACGACTCGCCGCACTTTCCTAGCCCAGGCATTAGGGTCTGCGGGGCTGCTCTCACTCTGCCACGTTTCGGTGCTGGCCCGGCCTACGTTCGGGATCTCCAACGTCAGCCAGCTGTACCCCGTCGAAGTAGCCCGCATCGTCGTCCCATTGTCTACCGAAGAAGTAGCGCGTGAAGTCTTAGGATGGACAGGAAAAGTGGCAGTCGGCGGGGGACGATACAGCATGGGCGGCCAGACTGCCGTCGCCCTTGGGTTGCACCTCGACATGCGGCGGATGGATCGGTTACTGCACTTTGACCCGACAGCGCGCACGGTGAGGGTACAGGCAGGCATGACCTGGCGTGACCTGCAAGACACACTCGATCCCGCTGGACTGGCTGTGAAAAGCATGCAAAGCTTTTCGAACTTCACGATTGGCGGCGCCGTCTCCGTCAATGCGCATGGGCGATACACTGATACCGGTCCGGTAGGGAGCACGGTGCGATCGCTGCGCCTTGTGCTCGCCGATGGTTCGATCGTCGACGCGAGTGCCAATGAAAACATCGAACTATTTCGCGCCGCTATCGGCGGATACGGCGCTGTCGGCGTCATCACCGAGATTGAACTTGAATTGACGGAGAACTGCCGTATCGAACGCCTAGTTGTGCCGCTCACGCTAGCAACCTATCGTGCGTACTTCACCCGTCACGTGCGCGATGCGGCCGATGTCATTATGCATAACGCAGACCTGCTACCGCCTCGTTTCGATCAACCAGTAGCCGTCTCGTGGCGCCGCACCGGCAAAGCGTTGACCGAATCGGCGCGTCTGGTCCCACGCGGCCTGTCCTATCGACTTAGCCAAAGCGCGCTACAAGTGGCCACCGAGGTGCCGGGTGGTGATTTCTTGGTCCGACACGTATTGCATCCTCTGTTTCGCTCGCAAGGTACGGTAAAATGGCGTAACCACGAGGCCAGCCTGGACGTGCGCGAACTAGAACCACCATCGCGCGCAACTTCCACTTATGCCCTGCAGGAATACTTTATTCCAGTAGTTCATTTCGACTCCTTTACCCGAGCAATGGCAGCGCTGATCCTTCAGCATCGTGCGCAAGTGTTGAGCGTATCTGTGCGACACGCAAACCCTGATCCAGTTCCACTTCTGCCATGGGCTGAAGAGGAAGTATTTTCGTTCGTCGTGTATTACAAGCAAAAGACCAATGCAGCTGCATGTGCCGCCGTGGGTGAGTGGACGCGGGCAATGATCGAGATGGCATTGCGGTATGGCGGACGGTACTATCTCCCCTATCAGTTGCACGCTACGAGAGCCCAATTTGCACGGGCATATCCCGAAATTGAAGCGCTCCGACGCTTGAAGCGGACGGTGGACCCTGATGGAAAATTCTCAAACGCGATGTGGGCGAAATACCTCTGATTGGGCGCCGCTCGCTTAGCTTGAGCTTTTCAGGTTGACGATTGAAAGGTGAATTTTTGTTCAGGGCGGTATCGGCTGAGGTAACCTGAGCTCTGTGGACACTTCTATTTGATAAACTTGTCAAAGGGAGTGAACTTATGAAATTAACGACATACACGCCGGAGTTCCGTACGGAAGCCGTCAAGCTGGTGCTTGCGCAAGGCTTGACGTTGGAAGAAGCGGCGAAACGAATCGCCATCCCCAAGGGGACATTGGCGAACTGGGTTAGCGCGGCCAAGCGCGGTAGCGATCCGACTGCACCGCCAGGCAGCCGTAGCGTCGCTGAGCTTGAAGCCGAGGTGGCGAAGCTACGCAAGGACCTGGCCGTCGAGCGCATGGAGAAGGAAGTGCTAAAAAAGGCCACCGCGTACTTTGCGAGGGAGTCGCTGCCCGGTACGCGTTCATAAAGTCGGTGCGACTCGATTATCCACTTGGCCTGTTGTGCCGTGTCTTTGATGTGTCGCGCAGCGGCTTCTATGCGGCAGTGGAGCGCCCGCCATGCCGGCGCGCACAGGACGATGAGCGACTGAACGCTGAAGGCCCTACTGACCCTGGTTTGTGGGTAGAAACGCCCCCTTGGTGTTAGCACTGATCCGATACAACTCTTGCTTCGTCAAGGTTGAGAATGCCGGGTCTACGCGTCATGGGGTTATCCTTTGTAGCGTCAAGATTGACGCCCACTTCACGTTAATTGCATGCAAAGCCGCTTCATTAAACCGAAACTTTTGTTGCTTGCGCTGGCTAGTCTTTGGATATGCTGGTGCGTGTATGCAATCGCTTCATTCAAGGACCGCGATCTTCCTGCCCGGTCGGATTGTGCAATCGTTCTTGGCGCTGCCGCATATGGGGCCACGCCTTCACCGGTGTTTGAAGAACGTATCCGGCATGCCCTCGACCTTTATCGGCGCGGCCTTGTCCGCAAACTCATCTTTACTGGAGGAGCTGGTCCGGGAGCCCAGTTTGCCGAAAGTACCGTTGCTTCCAAGTACGCTGCCCAGGCCGGTGTGCCCTTGTCCGACATTTACACGGAAACCCAGTCACACACGACGCACCAAAATCTTGGCGAGGCCCTCGGCATCATGCGCCAGAGCGGTCTTCGCAGTGCCATTATCGTCAGTGACCCGCTCCATCTCCGAAGAGCCAAGAAAATGGCTGACGATCTTGGTATCGAGGCTGTCACGTCCGCAACTCCAACCACGCGGTATCGAAGCTTTTCGACTCGTGCGCCGTTTCTTCTTCGCGAGCTCTACTTCTATCATCACTATCTTGTGATGGGGCACTAGGGAAGCCCTGATTTATTCATCCGACACCGTGCCGGGCTCGTGCGATACCTGAGACTGTAGTGGTCAAGTAAATTCGGACACTACGATGGGTTTTACTGCTGCCATGTTCCGTTCGTAGACGGAGGGCGGCAGATTGCCCAGAACTGTGTGCAGACGTTCGCTGTTATAGAAGCCAACGATGTAGGCGGCGCTATCGATCTTGGCCTCGGCGTGGTTGGCGTACGACCGCTGCCACACGCGTTCCATTTTGAGATTCAGAAAGAAGCGTTCTGCCACGGCGTTGTCCCAGCAGTTCCCTTTGCGGCTCACGCTGCAGATGAAACCGTGGCTGGCCAATTTCGCTTGGTACTGGGCGCTGGCGTACTGGCTGCCGCGGTCTGAATGAACGATCAATCCTGGAGCCATTTCGTTGTCGGCGTTCAGGCGCCACCAAATCGTCGCCGTAATGGCGCCAATTCATCGGCGGCGTATTGGCGCCACTTGATCGTCGGCGTTAAGGCGCCAGTTTCAGGGGCTCGAACTTTCATTGATCGGCTAGACTTCCCGGCATGTCGCCTGGGAGAAGCCGTGACAAAACGGAGGTTCGAGATGTATCTATACCGTCACATCTTGACGCGCATGCGTCAGGGAAATTCAGACCGGGAGATAGCCCGGTCGAAGACCATGGGGCGCAAGAAGATTGCCCAGGTTCGCGAGTTGGCGAGCGCACGCGGCTGGCTTGCACCCGACACGGCACTGCCGGACGACGCAATTCTCGCATCGGCGCTGGTACGCAAGGAGCCGCTGCCGAGCACTTGCATTTCCACGTTGGAACCGTGGCGGGCGCAGATCGGCAACTGGTACGCCGCCGGCATTCAGGGAACGACCATTCACGCCACGCTGGTGCGCAATCACGGCTACACCGGCAGCTACTTGGCCGTGTACCGATTTCTGCATCAGCTGGTCGTCGACGAGGTGGCCGACGTGCCGCTGCGGCTGGAGTTCAAGCCTGGCGAAGCGGTCCAGGTCGACTTTGGCGCGGGCCCGCCGATCACCGACGTGCATACCGGGGAAATCTTCAAGACGTGGTTCTTCGTGATGACACTCGCGTGGTCACGCCACCAGTACGCCGAATTCGTGCGCGACCAGACCGTGGGCACCTGGCTCGGGTGCCACCGCCGTGCCTTCGAGTGGTTCGGTGGCGTTGTCGAACGCGTCACGATCGACAACGCTAAGTGCGCGATTACGCGGGCCTGCGTGTATGAGCCGGAGGTGCAGCGTTCGTATGGCGAGTGCGCCGAAGGATATGACTTTAGGATCGATCCATGCCCGCCTAGGGATCCGCAAAAGAAAGGGATCGTGGAGTCGGGCGTTAAGTACATCAAGGGCAGCTTCCTGCCACTGCGCGAGTTCCGCGACCTGGCAGACGCCAATCGACAACTGCACGAATGGGTGATGGGACAGGCGGGCAACCGCATCCACGGAACGACCCGCGTGGCACCGCTGAAGCGCTTCGTCGACGTTGAGAGGAGCTCGCTCAAACCTTTGCCCGATGTGCCGCCCCAGCTGGCCACCTGGCTCAAGGTCAAGGTCCACCGCGATACCCATGTGCAGTTCGAGCACAACTACTACTCCGTGCCGTTCCGGCTGGTCGGCCAGGCACTATGGCTCAAAGCCAGCGACGCCGTGGTGACGATGTACCTGGAGCATGAGCCGGTTGCCACCCATGTGCGATTAAAGCACCGGGGCGAGCGCAAGACCGTACCCGACCACATGCCGCCGGAGGCACAGGCCTGGCTCCTGAAAGACACCAAATGGTGCATGGCGGAGGCAGAAAGGGTGGGCCCGGCATGCGCGGCCATGATCCGCGCCATGTTCGGGGATAAAGTACTGATCCGCATGCGCGCCGTGCAGGGCGTGCTTGGGGTGCAGAAAAAATATGGCGCCGTCAGGTTGGAGGCGGCCTGCTCGCGCGCCAACCACTACGGCACGCCGGGTCTCAACGTCGTCAGGCGCATCCTTGAGAAAGGACTCGACCAGCAAGACTTGCTGGCGGCGTTCGACGCCCTGGCCAGCACTTACACCGAGGGCGGTCGCTTCTACCGCGCCACAAACACTATCCTTCAATGAGAGCGACCATGCATCCAATTCCAGAACTGAATTCCCTGCTCAAACAACTGCGCCTTTCCGGCATCCTAGACTCGCTGGAGGCACGCGACCGCGAAGCCATCGACCGCAAGCTGGCCTTCACCGAATTCCTGAGTCTGCTCATTCATGACGAAATCGCCCGCCGCGGCCAGAAGAAGTTGGCGCAGCGCATGCGCCGCGCCAACTTCCGCAACGAGAAGACACTCGACGGGTTCGACTTCAACCGCTTGCCCGGCTTGAACCGAGCCGCCGTCCATGACCTCGCCACCTGCCGGTTCATCGACGAGAAAGTAGCCGTGCTCATCTCCGGCCCCTGCGGCACAGGAAAGAGCCACCTCGCGCAGTCCCTGGGCCACGCCGCCGCGCGCCATGGCTATGATGTGCTGTTCATCACCCAGACCCAGCTGATGGCCAGCCTGCGCACCGCGCAAGCGATGGGCACGTACGAACGGCGCCTGCAATACCTTAGTAAAGTCGCTCTGCTCATCATCGATGACTTTGGGCTGAAACCGCTTCGTCCGCCCGAGGACGAGGATTTCCACGACCTAATTGCCGAACGATACGAGAGAACGGCGACGATCCTGACATCGAACCTCCACTTTGACGAATGGGGCGCCGCCTTCGCGGCCAACAAGATGATCGGCGCGGCCACCCTGGACCGCTTGCGCCATGGCGCTTACAAGCTCGTGCTCGACGGGGATAGCTATCGTGCCCTGCCATCTGCGTCAGAAGCGTCCAAACCGACAACCGAAAAGGGGCGCAAGGCGGCGCCGCCATGAGTGTTGACTAACGACATAAATCGTTTATATCGTTAATATATGTGAGGGGAGAGACTCATTCCGGACCAAGCCGGCGTGAGTTTCCCCTCGTTACCTTGGTCGGCTTCCGGGTTGGCTCCCAAAGCCCGACTTCAGACAATCTGGGGCGCTTCCGGCAACTCTTGGAACGACAGCTGTCGCCCCAAAGCGGACTATAGGCTTATGTTGAAAATCATCAGATCGTCGTTTAAGTGCTAACAAAGCGCCTGTTCCGACGAAAGTCGTTTCTACATGTGTGAGCCTTGAAGTTTCAACGGACTCGACGCAATTGAGGATCAGCCAGCGGCCAGGCCGTAGCCATATCATGTTCAATTTTTGCCGCTTCAGCTTTCTTGCCGAGGCCAAGTAAGGCACGGCTCATGCCGCGCAAAGCCCAAGCACTGCGAGGATTGATAGTTAAATCGTTTCGGAAGGTTTGTTCCGCATCATGCCACCGCGCCAGGCGCAATTGCATATCACCCAATGCCTA